>NZ_JBOFYU010000246.1:0-8602 GCF_051654825.1 Clostridium sp. | reverse complement strand
GTAGTCTTACTATCTAAATTTCCTGTAGGTTCATCTGCAAATATTATTTCTGGTTTATTTGATAAAGCTCTAGCTATTGCCACACGTTGTTGTTGACCACCACTTAATTCATTTGGAAATTTATTAGTTTTATCTCTAAGTCCTAGTAAATCTATAATTTTATCTATATACTTTCTATCTATCTTTTTACCATCGATTTGTATAGGTAATGTAATATTATCATAAACATTTATAACTTGTATTAAGTTAAAACTCTGAAATATAAAACCAAACTTTTCTCTTCTAAATTTTGATATTTCTTCTTCATTTAAAGTTGATATATCTATATCATTAATTAATACTTTTCCCATTGTAATACTATCAAGCCCTGCTATACAATGTAGCAAAGTACTTTTACCACTTCCACTAGGACCTATTATTGATGTAAACTTTCCTTTTTCAATGGATAAATTGATACCTTTTAAAGCTTCTACTTCATTTTCATCTTTTCCATATGTTTTACTTAAATTTATTGTATTTAAAATATTCATATCTCTTCCGCCCTTATTCATTATTTTTTAGTCCTTCTACTATACTTAATTTTTCTATTTTACTTTTTGATAAATATACTGCAACTAAACAAATTAATATGGTTGCTACCCCAAATTGAAGTATCTCTGCAAAAGGTATATTATATGGCATTACATTTTCTTTTCCAAAACCTTGTAGTTGATGAAGGTTTACCATTTTTATATATTTAAAATACTTAATTGTTCCAATAATACTAGATACTAATATACTTAATATGCCATATATTAAACTTTCTTTTATAATCATGTTTTTAACTTTTTTCATACTCATTCCTATTGACCTTAATGTTGCTATTTCATTCATTCTAATGATTATGTTTGTTCTTATTATGCAGATTATATTTATGGATGATATTAAAAGTATTAATATTACTGAAGTTAATACAGCTTTTTTATTTTTCTCAGTCTGAGTTGAATAGTAATTTTTATTTTTATAGTTACTTTCTATATCTAGAAAAGAAGAATTTTCACTTATTTTTTCTATTTTCTTAATTACCTTTTCATCTGATCCACTTTTTATTTTTAAAGCTATATTATTGTAATTTTCCATATTTGTTAGCTCTTTATAGTCTTTTTGATTAAGTATTACTTGAAAATCACTTCCAAGTCCTCCGTATTCTTCAACTACGTAGTCCTTATTTAATATACCAGCTACTTTAACTTTTTTATTTTCATATTTTAACTCACCATCTTCTTTTACTGGAACTTTAATATCTATTAAATCATTTATTTTTATATCCTTTAATAGTTTAGCGTCATTAGATGAAGTGTAAACTGAGTAATGGTTGTTTGATACTAATACACTTGGATATTCTTCATCAGTAGAATTCATAATATTAGCACCATCTTCTATATATTTATCCATTCTTTTTAAGTAGTTATAATCAAAACCTTTTATAGCCATACTTATTTCCAAGTTATCTTTTTCTTTATTTTTTACATAATACTTCTTATAATCTTCATCTAAATCTTTAGTTTTAACATTTATATAACCATTAGAATTTATGCTTTTCTGTAATTGCTCTATCTCTTTTATTTTTGATATTTCATCTATATACTTCTTATCATAATTTACAAAGTTTTCATCTGTATTGTTGAAATTATTGTTTATTACTATATCCAAATCTCCCATAGACATATTCAGCATACTTGTACTTCCATCATCCTGAGTTTTATAAACTGCCATATTAGTTATAAATAACATTCCTGCTAAACTTATAGAAAATACCGTCAACCATACTCTACTTTTATTTCTAAAAACATTTTTAAATGCCATCTCACCAGTTATTCCAAAAGCTTTTTTTATCATCTTATGATAAAATCTATTTTTTTCATCTTTATTACCTTTATTTACATTTCTAATAGCTTCCATTGGAGTTATTTTACTAGATTTATATATAATAAATATCATTGATAATAAAACAGATACAGATGCCATTATTATAGGCTCTACTATACTATCTTTGCTTATATATAACTCTGTAAATTCCCCATAAATTAAGCTAAGTCCTAATATTGAAATAAATGAACCTATTATAAATCCAGCAATAAGTCCTACTATAAGTACTATTAGTCCTTGAATAAATAATATATACTTAACCTTTCTTTTAGATAAACCTATCGCTCTAAGCATTCCTATTTGTTTAGTCATTTCAATTAATATCATATTGAAAATATTATAAATAACTAAACCAGCAGCCATCATAGGTAGTAATTTATTATTTTTGCTAAAAGCTGTTTCTTTACTCATTTTATAATCGTCTAAAACTTGTATTAAATTTACATTTATCATAAAGTCATATTGATTTAAATTGTATTGTCCTATCTTCTTATTTGTTAATGACATACTAGGAGTAGCTTTGTTAAACTTTAATATACCATTGTACGATACTAATTCTTTTGGGATTATGTTATTTTCTTCATTCGCTTTTACAAAAGCTTTTACTTTATAATAATCATTATTCTCATAATATCCATCAGGCTTTTTTATAATTCCTACCAACTTAAACTGTTTATTTTTACTATAGATTAAATTTTCTTCTTTTTCATTTGTATATTTTTTAATTACATTAAAATCAATAATTTGATTTAGTTTATTTTCTAAGTTCATTTCTTTTAATGCTTTTTCTTCTATTACTATTTCATTTTCATTTTGTGGTTCTCTTCCCTTTATAAATAAGTATCCATACTCTTTTACTTCATATCCATAATTTCTAATGAAGTCTTCATTGTAGGAATTTAAACTTATACTTACTCCATTTTTATCTACTATATTTCCTAAATTCAAGGTTCCTTCTATTTCTTTAATATCCTTATCTTCTTTTAGCTTTTCTACTGTATCTTTGTTTAAATTTGTGTACTCTACATGATAATCACTAAAATTTCTATAAGCTTCTTTTATACTAAGCTCACTTTGCGTTTCTGGAATAACATTTAGTGTAAACACTAAAACAACCGCAAGAACTATACTTGTTATTAGAGCCATACTTCTTCCTCTTTGATTTTTTAAGTATGACAGTGCTAATTTTAAACTAATCTTCATATTCTCCTCCTCTAGTTACTATTTACATTACAAAAAGGGTGCTACCTTTTACTTTTAAAAGATAACACCCTTACTTTTTTACTTCAATATATATGACCCAACTGGTATTTTTATAGATACAACTGTCATATTTTTGCTTAAATAGGGATATAAATCATAGCTATGAATTTATCATCCTCTATGTTTATTTCTAAATCTCCATTGTATTTTTTTATGGATGATTTGATACTTTGAATTCCAATTCCATGCAGATACTTGTCCTTTTTATCTGTTAACAGTTTATTATTTTTTATATTTATATTGTTAATTTTACTGTTTTCACATTTAACAACAAAGTATTTTTTTACTATTGTTCCTCTTATATTTATATACCTTTTTTCTTTATCATCGATTTTGTTACAAGCTTCAATTCCATTATCAAGTAGATTTGAAAATATACTTGTCACGTCTATCATTTCCATAAAATCACACTTTGAAAAATTTATATCATAAGTGAAGTTTATATTGTATTTTTTACATTGCTCATTTTTCTCATACAATATGGTATTTAATAAAATATTTCCACTATCATTTATGTTTTCAAATCTGTTTATTTCCTCATTTATACTATTTATATATTTATTCACTTCTTCATTGTTATTTTGAAGAGCATTTATATTAGTTATATGATTATTTATATCATGATACAATGTTTTGACTCTTTCTTGTGATTCTTTTACACTTAGATAATAATTATATTGCATGTCTAATTTTTCATTTATAACTTTATTCTTTGCTTCTTCTTTGGTAGACTTTATTGCATTTATAAGTAGTGATATAAAAATCATATTTAAAATTAATATTATATAAGGTAGTGCAAAGTCAGCAAAATTTATAAAGGGCATAGTTGAAAAATTATTTTCATAGACTATTTTATTCTCTGACAACAATGAGTAAAAATCATAGATAATATTAGTTGATTTATCTAGAAATAATATTATTAAAATATTAATTACTATGGTAAATAATATATACATATAATATTTATAATTTTCATAGATTATTCTTATTCTATTAAATTTGCATACAAATAATAATATAAAAGATTTTATTATAAAAAATTCCATCACATCAAAATTACCTATTATTTCCCATTTATATTTTTCCATTAAATATATATTTAAAAATAACCACAAATAATGCATTATAGCATCCATTATCATATACAAAGTACTATATTTCGTTGCATAACTAAGAGCCTTTCTCCAAGTAAACCCATATAAAACTTTACAAAGTAAAGTAAGCAGTATGATATATGTAATTAAATACCTTAGAGACAAATAAACATAAAACTTCTTTATTAAAATTAATACAATCACACTAGAGCTTCCTAATAGATATATATTTTTGTTTTTTACTTTATAACCAAGTTTATTTAAAATAATAAGATATACAGAAATAAATACAATTACATTAATAGTTGAAATAATCCAAAATATTGAATTCATCATAATTTGTCTCCAATAAATTTATAAAACTGATTTTTAGTTTCTTTAAATCTATGCCTACTAATTAGTACCTCTTCACCACTTTCAAGGATTGCCACATACTGTTTTATACTTTCTACATATTCTAAGTTTACTAAAAAGCTTTTATGGCATCTATAAAAATTTACATTATCTATTTCTCTTTCAATTTTATCCATAGTATTTTTTATTAAATAATCACCTTTTACAGTGTGTATAGTCATATTTTTCTTCTGTATTTCTATATATGTAATTTCACTATGTTTTATTTTTTTGATATCATTTTTCTCATTTATAATTAAGTACTTGTCTCTTTTTTCTATTTCTTTGATGCAACTTATCATATGTTTTTCTAAATCATCATACTTTATAGGTTTTAATAAATACCTATAGGCCCTTACTTCATATCCTTCTTGTATATACTCCACAAGAGATGTAGTAAATATTATTTCCACTTTATTTTCATCTATTTCTCTTATTTTTCTAGCTACATCCATACCATTAATATTATACATTTGTATATCTAAAAGAAATATATCTACATTTTGCGGATAGTTATTTATCAATTCTTCTCCTGATTTGTAGATTAATATTTCATATGAGTTTGTATAATCTATTAATATCTGCTGTAAATATTTTTTTAATAATTCTTGTTGCTTAATTTGATCTTCACATATCGCTATCCTAATCATAAATTCCCCTTCTAGTTCGTAATATCTTAAATTAATCCTAGTTATATATTATCTTTTTAATGATTTTTTTAATATAAGAAAAGAATAGCCTATTGAAACAAATATTCCAATGAAAGATATCATAAATACAAACCCTGATATCCAACTTGATATAAACATAAACTTAAAATCTGTTGGGTCCAAAAGTGTAAAAACATAACTTATACTATCATGCACTGAGCTATTGTTTAAAAACGTCAAAGCCAATCCTGCAACTAATCCCATTACTAAATCTATATATTCCTTCATCCTACTCCTCCATATTAGTTTTATCAGTCTTTTCTATATATTCCCATGTTCGTCCATTGTCATTAGAACTGTAAATCAAACTGCTATTTCCATCATAATCGCCATCAGCACCTTGTCCTATATTTACATAATGCTTTCCATCTTTCTCATAAGGAATGCTTGGATAATCAAAAGGCATTATTGAAACACCATTATCTCCTGTAACCATTTTTTCTTCAAACTCTACCTTACTAAAAGACTTTCCTCCATCTTCTGTTCTGTATAAATCACCTTCGCATCCACCATTTCTAGAAATACCTATAAATCCTATGTTTTCATCAATAAAGTATATCCCATAGGCTTCTCCAGATAATCCATTAAACGGATTTTCATTTATAACAAACCAATTGTTACCACCATCATTAGTCTTATGAAGCGAATAGAAAAAACTACCTGATGCTTTATCATCTATATTCAACTTATATCTAACTCCATCATATAAGTAAAACTCATCTTTAACTCCTGAGTCTCCTTTTATTACATTCCACTCTTGTTGATTTTCATTTTTTATATCTTCTTCATCAGTATTTAAATACTTAAACCAATATGAATCAGTTAATAAATTATATCTAACTGGAACTACCTCTTCTTTGTTTGGTATATATATAGAAACAGGATATCCTACTAATTTACCTTCAAGTAAATTTAGTGGTATTTCTTCTCCATTTTTGTTAATTACAACAATTCCCTCTCTATTACCTTCCCAATTCACTTTACCTTTGTATAATAGGCCAAATTCATTTCCATTCCATTTGCTAACTGTATCTTTTAGAGAAATTAACTCAGCTGTTTCAAACAACGGGTCTAACAACTTATCATTGCTATAATCTGAATTTGCAATTCCATTTAATATAAGCTTTATATCTTTTGACTTGTTTTTATCGTAGTATATTAAATATGTTTCTTCCTTTTCATTTTTATCTTTTCCATAAACAAAAGCTTCAAAGTATGTAATCGTTCCATCTTTTTCAAACTTAATGTTCAAATCATTTAATAGATAAAGTTTTTCAGGTAGTTTGTACTTTTTATTTATATCTTCAAAAATACCTTTTACTCCATATTGATAAATATTATTATTATTAAAATCTAAGCTTCTTTCATTTTCTACCCTTTTTATAACCCATGAAAGCTTACCACCGTAATTAGTTGCACTTTTATATATTTTTACTCCATAAAATAAAGTTATAGTAAGAATAATTATAAGAGAAATACATTTCCATATTTTAGAATTTAATAATTTTAGTTTACGTTCTGTACTTTTATTAATCCTTATTATATAGAAAATAATTATAAATATAAAAAGTACTAATGGTATTAAAAATATATAAATATTATTATTATATCTCCCATACATACATAAATCAGTTAATCCATAACATAAAATCCAATAAAGTATTAAATTTATTGGACTAGTTATAAATTCTATAGTTATTCTTTTAATTTTTTCTTTCATCTCTCCATCCCCCTATATTAGAATAAAATTTAGTATAAATAATGAGTGTAGAGGTTGCGTATATAAGCCGCACCGACTTTCCCAAAGGTCGGAAGGAAGGCTCATATACGCAACCTCTACACGGGCTACATTTAATCACTAAATTTTACTTGTCCTACACTATCTCTAACTATTAACTCACTAGGTATTATTACCTTCTTTGCAAATAGTCTATTTCCACTAATTCTTTCTTTCATAAGACATACTGCACTTTGAGCTAAGTACTCTATATGAACTCTTACGGATGTTAAAGTTGGATTCATATGCTTACATATTATAGAATCATTAAATCCAATAATACTTACATCCTTACCTATTACAATAGCCGTCTCCTGTATTGCTCTATATACCCCTGTCGCTATAGTATCATTTGCTATTATAAACGCTGTAGGCACTTCTTTTTTACTGTCTAAAAAGTCCTTCATAGCTTTATAACCTGATATTGAAGTCATCGTTTCACAATCAATATCAAACTGTTCTTTAGATAAATTATGCTCTTTCATATATTCTAAATAAAACTTGTATCTAACATCAATTCTATTTATTTTATCATCATCTAAAGTATATTTTGTTCCTATGTATCCTATGTTTTTGTGTCCTAGGCTTTGAAGATGATTTAATGCTTGATTAACCCCTAATTTAAAATTAATTTTTACAGAATCATAGGCTTGATCATCTGGTGATGAATCTAAGAATATTATGTTTTCACTAATTTCTCTCATATATTCTATTTCTTGGTTCTCAAACTTTCCTATAGCTATTATTCCTGATAAGTCATCTTGTCCTATGTACTCATATTTATCTTCTTTTTTAAATAGCTTCACAACTTCCATATTATTTTCAAAACATTCTTTTTCTACTACATTTCTAAGTAATAAGTAGTATGGATCTTCTAATTGCATCATTGCATCATACATCTCCACTATACCTATTTTTAATTTAGTAATGTTTTTACTTTTTACTTTTCTTTCTTTTATCGTTTTATATTCTAGTTCTTCTGCTACTTCGAATATCCTCATTTTTGTTTCATCTGTTACAAGTATACTGCTATCATGATTCAATACTCTTGATACAGTAGATACCGAAACGCCAGCTTTGTTTGCAATTTCTTTTAATGTTGCCAATTTTTTCACCCCTAAAACGAATTTATCTATATTTATTTACTAATTTTTAATTAATAAGTTTCTCTAAAGCTTCTGATATCAATACTTTAACATAAAAAAACCTTTAATTATATAATACTACATAATTAAAGGTTTTTACATATATAAATATTTCTTTCTATCTTATACTTGTTTAAACTTTACTATTAAACTTGCATAGTCCCCTTCTAGTTTTATATTTAATCCATGATTGTTTAAATATCTTCCTGATTTAACTACAGTTTCTCCGTTAAACTTAAACTCATAGTTCTTAGACTCATCAAGTCCTCTTAATTTTATTGTTGTAAATCTATGACCTATTTTAGTTTGTGG
>NZ_JBOFYU010000245.1:0-8593 GCF_051654825.1 Clostridium sp. | reverse complement strand
TCTATATGAATCTATCATCATTCTAACATCTGAAGATTTTATTGATATTACTATATCAAAAAAGTCTAATTCTTCTAATATTTTAACATGTCTTAATGCAGATTCTACTAGCCCTTCTGCCGTAGGTTTTCCATCTCTCTCTAATATATCTTTTTCTAATGAGCCTGAGTTCACTCCTATTCTTATTGGAATATTTTTAGCCTTAGCAGCTTCTGCTACTAGTTTAACTCTTTCATCACTTCCAATATTACCAGGATTTATTCTTAATGCAGAAACTCCATTTTTTATAGATTCTAAAGCTAATCTATAATCAAAATGTATATCTGCAACTACAGGAATTGGTGATTCCTTACATATTTCCTTTAGACTTTCAGCAGCTTCCATATCTGGAACTGCACATCTTATAATTTCACAACCCGCTTTATATAAATCATTAATTTGACCTAATGTGGCTCTTGAATCTCTTGTATCAGTGTTAGTCATAGATTGTATTGAAACCTTAGCGTCTCCACCTACATAACAACTTCCTACCTTTACTTTTCTCGTTTGTCTTCTTTCCATATCTATCTTCTCCTAAAACTTAATAGGGAATAATATATCCTTTATTGTAACTAATATCATAAATCCAAATAATAACATTAGCCCTACATAATTTATTGTCCCTACTATTTTTTCCGGTACCTTTCTCTTCGTAATTAATTCTATTAATAATATTATTGTCCAACCACCATCTAAGGCTGGGAATGGTAACATATTAAATACAGCTAAGTTTATACTTATAAATGCAATAAAGTACATTAAATTCCATATACCATTTTTAGCTGCCTCACTTGACATTTTAATAATAGTTACTGGTCCACCTACATCTGTTTTAAAGTTAGCTTCTCCTGTAACCATCATTTTTAAACCTTTAAATGTTTGACCTACCATGGAAGCTGTTTGCTTAAAACTTTCTTTGAAACTTTCCATAATAGTTGGATTTTCTTTTTCACTAAATGCAAATCCTATTATATATCGTGATGCTCCATTTTCTTCAACAAGCTTCGGAGTTACAGTTACTTCTTTTTTCTCACCATTTCTTTCAATGAGGAAATCCACTGGTTTATCCTTTGCCATATTAATTCCAACAACGATATCATCAGCAGCAAAAACCTTACTTCCATCAACCTTTAAGAACTTATCCCCTTCTACTATACCGGCTTCATATGCAGGTGAACCAGTTGTAACTTCTCTTACTTCTGGCATTCTATATCCAAACTTTGTTAAGAATATAGTAAATATTAAAATAGCAAATACAAAGTTCATAAAAGCACCTGCTATAATTACACTTATTCTTCTTAATGGAGATTTTGATGAAAAGCTTCTTTCATCTCTACTTTCTTCTTCTTCTCCTAACATTTTAACATATCCACCTATCGGAAATAATCCTATTGAATATTTAGTTTCTCCCCCTTGTGTTGAAAATATCTTAGGACCCATTCCAATTGCAAACTCTTCAACTTTTATACCATTTACCTTCGCCATTACAAAATGTCCTAATTCATGGACAATAATAAGTAAGCTAAAACCCAATAATGCAAATATAATATACACTTATTTTTCCTCCTAACTCCATCTACCTCTTATATACTCTCTTACTTTCTTATCTAATTCTATAATATTATCTAAAGTTATTTCTTTAGACTTTTCTCCTTCAAATTCTTTTAGAGATTCTTCTATTATTTCTGGGATTTCTATGAATTTAATTTTTTCCTCTAATAATAATGCAACTGCTTCTTCATTAGCTCCATTTAATATTGTAGGTGATAATCCACCTTCTTTTCCTGCCTCATATGCTAATCTTAAGCATCTAAATGTATCCATATCTGGCTTTTCAAATGTTAACTCTGAAATTTCATAAAAACTTATAGGACTCGCTATTTGCTCTTTTCTTTCTTTTTTGTTTATTGCATATTGTATAGGCAATCTCATATCTGGTGATCCCATTTGAGCTATTATACTAGCATCCTTATATTCAACCATTGAATGAATTATACTTTGAGGATGAACAACTACTTCTATATTTTCATATGGACAATCAAATAAGAAGTGTGCCTCTATTACTTCTAAACCTTTATTCATCAAACTAGCCGAATCTATAGAAATCTTTTGACCCATATTCCATTTCGGATGCTTTAAAGCTTCCTTTACAGTTACATCTTTTAAATCCTGTATAGATCTCCCCCTAAAAGGTCCACCTGATGCAGTTAAAATTATTTTATTAACATCTTTATTTTTATAACCACTTAATGCTTGGAATATCGCACTATGTTCAGAATCAACTGGAAAAATTTCGACTCCCATTTCCTTCGCTTTATTTATAACAAGCTCACCTGCTACTACTAAAGTCTCTTTGTTAGCTAAAGCAATATCTTTCTTTGCTTCTATTGCTTTCAATGTAGGCTTTAATCCTATCATCCCAACTACTGATGTTACAACCATATCAATTTCATCTAAAGACGCTATTGTTTCAAGAGAATTCATTCCGCTTAAAACGTTTATATCTAATGACCTTTCTATGCAATACTCTTTAATTACATTATAAGATTTTTCATCCATCATCCCCACATAACTTGGTTTAAATTCTTCAATTATTTCTTTCATTTTCTCTACTGAAGAATTAGCTGTAACTCCTATAAGCTTAATTTCACCATTAGATTTTCTTATTACATCTAAAGTTTGTGTCCCTATTGAACCTGTAGCCCCTAATATTGAAATCTTTCTCATTCTTACCTCCTAAATCTTTCTTATGTTTCGTAAATTATATCTTTTGCAATTATACAGTAAATAGGTCCTACTAATATACCTACAAATCCAAACATTTTTACCCCTATATATATAGAAAGCATTACCATTAAAGGATGTACATCTAATTTACTGCTTAAAAATTTAGCTTCTAAAATTTCTCGCGTTATCTTTATTAACAGAAATAATGCTACTAACCCAATAATAAGTAAATACTTCTTTATAAGTATATTGTATATTATTATTGGAATAAAAACAATTGCCGTTCCAACATAAGGCAAAATATCTAATATAGCACAAAGTACACCTAAGAATATACTATTAGGAACACCTAGTATTTTAAAACCTATTATAGTAATAAACGAACTAAAAAGAACTAAGAACAATTCTACTTTGAAAACTTCCTTTAAATTTCTCTTCTTGCTAAATATCCCCTTTATTATTTCTTGAGGAAGCAACACATCTAATAAATTATATATTTTTTCTTTATCAACTAAAATAAAATATGTAGATACATTTCCTATAAAGTAAGATAAAACACCTTCTCCAGTTGTAACAGCACCTTGAAGCACTATTGAATTACTTAAAACATTACTTAAAGTCTTTATAATTTTATTTAAATCAAAATGAAGTAATATTTTTATATTATTAATAAAAGTATCTACCTCTAAAGTATTTCTTATGTACATTTTTTGAAATAAACTAAGCAA
This sequence comes from Clostridium sp., assembly GCF_051654825.1. GTDB lineage: Bacteria > Bacillota > Clostridia > Clostridiales > Clostridiaceae > Clostridium. Next base: position 5,099 of record NZ_JBOFYU010000245.1, on the reverse strand, counting down.
AGTATTACCAAAATAAAATACTATTATAAATATACTTATATTAACTATAAATATACTTATTATAGCAGAAGTACTTTTCGAAAATTTCAACTTATTTATGCATCTATAAATAGGATGTGTACATACAAGCATTATTAATATTACAAAAAAAGGCTTAAAGTAATTTTTTATAAGTATTGTTATTATTGAAAAAATTAAAAGTAAAAATATCAATGATATTATTTTACTATACCTTTCATAAAATTTCATAGCATAACTCCTTCTATAGTAATACTATGATTATATTAATGCTTTTTATATAAAATTCTAATTTTAATATTTTATATAAGTAATTCTTTTTATAATTTTAATAAATAAAAAAAGTTAAGAGTAAAACTCTTAACTTTTTATATACCTACTATAAATGTTAAATAATAAAATACTACAGTTGCATTAAATAAAATAGAATCAAATCTATCTAGTATTCCACCATGTCCAGGAATAAGATTACTATAATCCTTAATTCCAACATATCTTTTTACTGATGATGCTACTAAATCACCAAATTGTCCCATTACTCCACATAAAGCTCCAATTAAAAAGAAATGTATAATAGCCACTTCTGGAACAAAACTACTTACAATAATTCCAAAAATACCACATCCAATAGTACTTCCTAAAAATCCACCTATAGAACCTTCTACAGTTTTTTTAGGGCTAACTTCAGGGCAAAGTTTTCTTTTACCTAAGTATTTACCTGAATAATATGCAGCTGTGTCTGAAAGCCATGAGCCTAAGAATATTAACCACACTAAATATCCTCCACCAACTTTACCATTTACTAAAGGAATAAAACTAAATAATATTCCTACATAAACAAATCCTAAAATAGTTAATGCTACATCTATAAATGTATATTTTAAATCTATTACAGGAACGCATAACAAAACAAAAGTTCCAAGCACTAATATAAATGTTAAAAGTTCAAAATTATTGCCTGTTATATAAAATAACGCTAGCATTATATACCCTGCTATAGAAATAGGTCTAAATTTCTTTTCTTCTAGTGCATGATAAAACTCATATAGCCCACATACAGAAAGAACTACAGTAAATGCTTTTAACCAAAATCCACCTAAGAATATAAAAATTATAAACGGAGCTATAATTAATGCACCTAAATATCTACTATCCGACTTCACTTATTTCACCTCTATCATTATACTCCACCATATCTTCTATCTCTATTTTGATAATCAAATATAGCTTTATGTAAATGCTCTTCATTAAAATCAGGCCAACACACATTAGAATACCAAAATTCTGAATATGCACATTGCCATAATAGGAAATTACTTATTCTTTGTTCTCCAGATGGTCTTATAATAAGATCTGGATCTGGAATACCTTTAGTATATAAATAGTTTTCAAATAATTCTTCTGTTAAATCTTCTTCTTTTATTTTGCCCATTTTAATTTCTTTAGATACATTTTGAACTGCTCTTAATATTTCATCTCTTCCGCCATAATTAAAAGCTATATTCATAACTACACCAGTATTGTTTTTAGTCAACTCCACTGCTGAACTTACTTCATTTTGCGCTTCTTTTGGAAGTTTAGAAATATCCCCTAGTATATTTATAACTACTCCGTTCTTATTTAATTCTGAAAGCTCATTTCTCATATATTGTACTAAAAGCTTCATTAAAGCTCCTACTTCATCTTCTGGTCTCTTCCAATTCTCAGTTGAAAAAGCATATAAAGTTAGATACTTTATATTAAGAACATGTGCCTCTTTTAGAATTCTTCTAATAGTTTCTACCCCTGCTTTGTGCCCCATGGATCTTGGTAGATTTCTTGATTTAGCCCATCTTCCATTACCATCCATGATAATTGCAATATGCTTTGGAATATTATTTCTATCTATCTCTAAAACTTCTGTGTTTTCTTTATGTTTATTTGACTTAAAAAATCTAAACATACATAATTCCCTCCACCATTTTTATATAAGGAAAAAAACCTGCTAAGAGCAGGTTTTATATTGACATAATCTCTTTTTCTTTAGCAATTATTATTGCATCTACTTCTTTTACAAAAGCATCTACAACTTTTTGTACCTTATCTTCACCAGTCTTTATTTCATCTTCTGATAAATCAGCATTTTTCTTTAATGCTTTTATTTTATCATTTGCATCTCTTCTAATAGATCTTAGAGCAATCTTTGCTTCTTCTCCAGTTTTCTTAACATTTTTAACAAGATTCTTTCTTGTTTCTTCTGTTAGTTCTGGAACTATAAGTCTTATGATTGTTCCATCATTTGAAGGATTAATTCCTAAATCTGATGTAAGTATAGCCTTTTCAATTTCTCTTAAAAGAGTCTTTTCCCAAGGAGTAACTACTAAAACTCTTGGTTCTGGAGCTGAAATATTTGCTACTTGATTTAACGGACATGGACTTCCATAGTAATCAACTTGAATTCTATCAAGCATAGTAGGGTTAGCTCTTCCAGCCTTCATAGTTGAAAGGTCTGAATTTAAAACTGAAATTGTTTTTTTCATTTTTTCTTCTGCTTGCTTAATAATATCTTTAATCATAAAAATCCTCCTTATTTATTAGCTGAAACTAAAGTTCCTATTTTTTCTCCTGAAATTGCTTTCTTTATATTTCCTGGTTCATCTAATCCAAATACTAATATTGGAATATTATTATCCATACATAATGAAGTTGCTGTTGAATCCATTACTTGTAATCCTTGTTCAAGAACCTCTATATATGATAGTGTATCATATTTTTTAGCATCTGAATACTTATGAGGATCTTTATCATAAACACCATCAACTTTTTTAGCTAAAAGAATCACATCCGCTTCTATTTCAGCTGCTCTTAAAGCTGCAGTAGTATCAGTTGAGAAATAAGGATTTCCAGTTCCTGCTGCAAATATTACAACTCTTCCTTTTTCTAAATGTCTAACAGCTCTTCTTCTAATGAAAGGTTCTGCTATTTCTTTCATTTCTATAGCTGTTTGAACTCTTGTCATAACACCACTTTGCTCTAATGAATCTTGAAGTGCTAATGCATTTATACAAGTAGCCATCATTCCCATGTAGTCAGCTTGAGATCTATCCATACCTTCTCCGCTTCTACCTCTCCAAATGTTTCCGCCTCCAACTACTAAACCAACTTCAACATTCATATCAACTAAAGCCTTAACCTCTAAAGCTATTCTCTTTATTATGTCAAAATCAAATCCGAATCCATTTTGACCTGCTAAAGCTTCTCCTGAAACTTTAAGTATCACTCTTTTATATGCACATTTTTCCATTATTAGCACCTCCATAAGCTATTTTGCCACTTATTTTTAAAAAAAGAGAACACTAAAGTGTTCTCATTTATACTATTTAGTCATCTTAGCTACTTCTTCTGCAAAGTTATCTTCAGCCTTTTCGATACCTTCTCCTCTTTCGAATCTAACGTATCCATTGATTGTTATAGCTGAACCAACTTCTTTTGATTTTTCTTGAAGATACTTGCTTATGCTCTTATCTCCATCTTTAACCCAAGCTTGATCTAAAAGACATACTTCTTTGTAGTACTTTTGAATTCTTCCCATTACCATTTTATCTACTATGTTTTCTGGTTTTCCTTCATTTAAAGCTTGAACTCTGTAGATTTCTTTTTCTTTTTCTAAAGCTTCGTTATCTACTTGTTCTCTGCTTAAGAATGCTGGGTTAGCAGCAGCAATTTGCATACAAACGTCTTTAGCAACTTCAGCTAATACTGGGCTATCAACATCGCATCCTAATTCTACAACAACACCAATTCTTCCACCACCGTGGATGTAGCTTTGGATTGCTCCTTTTTCTACATTGAATTTAGCAAATCTTCTTACTGTCATGTTCTCACCTAATTTAGCGATTAATGCAGTTAAAGCTTCTGTTACAGTGTTTTCTTCATTGAATTTTTCAGCAACAAATTCTTCTACAGTTGTAGATGAAGTTGTTGATGCCATTTCTGCTAATCTAGCAGCAAAAGTAACGAATTCTTCGTTAGCTCCAACGAAATCTGTTTCGCAGTTAAGTTCAACTATACCAGCAGTTTTCATATCTTCTGATACGAAAGTCTTAACTACACCTTCAGCAGCAACTCTTCCTGCTTTCTTTGCAGCAGCAGCAAGACCCTTTTCTCTTAATATTTCAACAGCTTTTTCCATATCCCCTTGAGATTCTGTTAAAGCCTTTTTGCAGTCCATCATTCCTGCACCAGTTTTTTCTCTTAATTCTTTAACTGATTGAGCAGTTATCATATTGTGATTCCTCCTAACATTAATGTAAACCTTATTATTTTAGCTTAAAAGGTAACTGAAGTTTCCTTCACTCACCTTTTAAATAAATTACTCAGCTAATTGTTCGCCTTGTCTTCCTTCAATTATACCATCAGCCATTTTTGCAGTTATTAACTTAACAGCTCTGATTGCATCATCGTTTCCTGGAATTACGTAGTCAACTTCTTCTGGATCACAGTTAGTGTCAACTATACCTACTACAGGTATTCCTAAGATTTTAGCTTCTGAAATAGCATTCTTTTCTTTTCTTGGATCAACAACGAACATAGCTCCTATGTTTGTAGCGTCTAAGTTTCTGATTCCACCAAGGTTCTTTTCTAATTTTTCCATTTCACCTTTTAACTTTATAACTTCTTTCTTAGGTAATACTTCAAAAGTACCATCTTGTTCCATAGTTTGTAAAGCTTCTAATCTGTTAATTCTAGTTCTGATAGTTTTGAAGTTTGTTAACATTCCACCTAACCATCTATTGTTAACGAAGTGCATGTTTGATCTTATTGCTTCTTCTTGAATAGCTTCTTGAGCTTGCTTCTTAGTTCCTACGAATAAGACATCTTTTCCTTCTGCAGCAACTTCTTTAATGAAGTTGTAAGCTTCGTCTGCTTTTTTAACAGTCTTTTGAAGATCTATTATATATATTCCGTTTCTTTCAGTGAATATATAAGGAGCCATCTTAGGGTTCCATCTTCTAGTTTGGTGACCAAAGTGTACACCTGCTTCTAATAATTGTTTCATTGATATTACTGACATTTTGTTACCTCCTGGTTTTTCCTCCACT
>NZ_JBOFYU010000244.1:0-7233 GCF_051654825.1 Clostridium sp. | reverse complement strand
CTTTCTAATATTCCAATGATAAAACCACCATTTGGGGCTCCTTCGTCTAACTCTTCTTTTTCAGTATTTTCTTCATCCTTAGAGTTATTTTCTATCACACCATTAACAGATGTAGCTTCATTGCCTCTATGGTTTTGCGCCCTGTTTATTTTAACTTCGCTAGATATGTTTTTTTCTTCCTCTAAGCTTTCCTCTTCATTTTCAACCTCTTCATTAGAATCTATTTTTGAATTACTTAAACCGGATTTTTCACTAGATGATACTTCTACATCATTGTCATCCTTTGAGTCTTGGTTACTTTCTAAATAATTATTTAGCTTTAAATTGCTTTTTTCACTTAAGTAACCTAATAATATTTTTATAAATATTCCTGTAACCCAAGTTGCTATAAATATAAAAATTAAAGTTAATAAGGCTTTTTCACTAGCTAAGAAATTATTATTTACTAGCCTTTCTCTAAATATATTCATTACATCTATTTTTGCATCTACCTTTAAAAAACCTACTATTACTAATAAATGACTTAATTGATCAAATAAAAACACCCATATATTAGTTATTGCTGATGTATTTTTAATATATAGAATAGACTTCGTTTCATCAATTATAAAATGAAAAATAGAAATAATTAATACAACTAAAAATGAAATAGATATAGCTTGTCCTCTGACTAATGAAAATAAAAGAGTAATTATATATACTCCCACAAAGTGTATTAAAGAATGAAATAAATTACCCTTAATTGTATTTGATTTTGCTTCCTCTAAGATTTCCGGAAATCTAAGCTTTAAGATTTTACTTCCTTGGAAAACAAAATCAAACACTATATGGGATAATATTAAAATTAAAAATACATTAAGATCCATACCTACCTGCTCCTTGAATATCTATTAAAGATTCTTCTTTATAAACTATGTCTTCAAGCTTCTTTTCATATGAACTTAATAATTCTAAAATAGTTCTCTTATTATAAACTGTTAAAAAATAATTTGCAGCACTTAATTTATTAGATATGCTAGATTTATTGTATTCTGGATAATGCTTTTCAACATTGCTATAAGAACCATATTCTTCATAAAGTTCTATAATCCTTTTTTGCTTTTCTGTAAATTTACTTTCTATCATTTCATTGTTTTGCATAATATTATTTATAACATCTAGAACTGTAAATGTTTCTTCTTCATTATCTGTAGTTGCTGCACATTCAGCTAAAATTAAATTATCATAATTATTGTTTAGGCCCCTACCTTCATATATATTTGCCTTTTTGCCAAGAATAACTAATTTACATTCCTTTGCAAAAATAGCCTTATTATAAAATGTATTACTTTTCTTAGCTATGTTTATAGCATCTCTAGCATAAATAAAAGCTTCTCCATCCATTCTTCTAGTATCATTTGCTTCATTTGTGCTTATTCTTCCTATTCCTATTCCACAATAAGCCTTAACGCTATTTAATTCTAAAAACCTTTTAATTTCTGAATATATATTGTAGCTTTCCTTTATATCTCTAATAACTATTTGCCACTCATCACCTAATGTAAAAGTAATTGGAGCAACTAATATCTTATTATATTTAAAATTTAGCTTTACAAAATATTCTTCAAGCTTTAATTGAACTTCTTCTCTATTTTTAAGTTCTCTTGATTTAACCAAATCCATATTAATAACACTATAAATTTTCATAATTTGCTCCTTATTTTTTCAATCTATTTACTTAATAATAACCTTGTTACTATTAAACTATCATTTTAGCTTCTAAATCCTTTAAGTATTCTAAAATTTCTAAATTATTCCCCTTAAATACAATATTTCTATTAGACTTATTTATAGAATGATTATACATAGGGTCATAATAATTAGTTAAAAATAATTCAATCCAACTTCTATATCCATCTAAACTTGAAGCTTTAATTTGCATATTATAAGCTTTTTTAAATTCCTCCATTAAAAGCTTTTGCCTATCTCCACCTAGCTTACTTTTAACCTTTTCTACATTGCTTATAATATTATTAAACCAAGCTTCTAGACCTAGTTCTTCATTATTTAAACTATCTATATTCTTTCTTTGGTCATTTATTACATAATCATTAAGGATATTTTCTATTCTTTCTTCTAATGGTGTCTCTAAAAATATTAAATCACCATTGTGAAAATAATTATAAAAACTTGAAGGTATAAAGTTTTTACCTATGTTTTTTCCTTCATCTTCTAATATCATATAATTATACCCTTTATCCTTATGCTTTATAACATTATAAGCTAAGTTATTTTCAAAATTAATTTGTGTAGGTTGTGAAGTTACAAAATGTCCAAAGGCTGATCCTCTATGATTAGCTAATCCTTCTAAATCTATAGAATTTTTAACCTTATTTAATACAATTGTCTTTCCTGAACCTGTGTATCCAGTAAGAACTAAAGCCTTAGCCCCTATGTTTTTTTCTTCTAATGAATCTATAAGAAAGTTTCTAAATACTTTGTAGCCTCCATCTATCTTAACTATATCTCTTCCTGTTTCTTCATAAATTAATCTTTGAGCTATAGTTGAACGTGAGCCTCCTCTAAAGCAATAAATCATAGCCTCCTTATTTTCGTTAAAATAATCAACCCATCTCTTTATTCTATCTTCTCTTTTTTTTCCTGATACAATTTCATAGCCTAACCTTGTTGCTTCTTCATTTCCCTTTTCCTTATAGCAAATACCTATTATATGACGTTCTTCATTTGTTAATATAGGCAAGTTAACTGAATTTAACATTGCACCCTTTTCAAATTCTACTTCTGCACGAACATCTATTAACCTTATGTCATTTACTACTATATTTTTAAAATCCTTTGTTTTACTTAATTCAACCATTTTATAACCTCATTTAACTTATTTTCATCTTATTGCTAGCCCTTTTTAGAAATAAGCTAACAACGTATACTCTACCAGTTACTGACTTCTAACCTACAAATGGAATTAAAACTCCACCTTAAGATATGAATTTTATTTATGTAAATTTCTCAATTCAACTATAATTCTTTTATTATTTACATTTTATTACACCATATAATTTATTGCAAATTTATCTAAATTAATTGGATAATATTTAATTACTCTACATTTTTTTCTAAATAAGATTTATAATTACTATATAAAATAAATGATTTGCTTATAAAAGGAGAATAATTAAATTATGTCTAATAATATAAAATTAACATCACTTACTAAAACATCTGGTTGTGCAGCCAAGATAGGGCCTAGCACCTTAGATGCTGTATTAAAAGACTTGCCTAAATTTCATGATTCTAATCTAATTGTAGGCTTTGATAAAAAAGATGATGCCTTAGTTTACAAGGTATCTGATGATAAAGTTGTAATTCAAACTGTAGATTTTTTCCCTCCAATGGTAGATGATCCATATACTTTTGGACAAATAGCTGCTACTAATGCATTAAGTGATATATATGCTATGGGAGGAGACCCTTCTATTGCAATGAACTTATTATGTTTTCCATCTTGCTTAGACTCATCTATAATGACAGACATTTTAGCTGGTGGATATAGCAAGGTTCAAGAAGCTGGTGCAATAATAGCTGGTGGTCACACTATTGCAGATCCAACACCTAAGTATGGACTTTGTGTTACAGGCTTTGCACATCCTAGTGAAATCCTTACTAATAGTGGAGCTAAAACTGGAGATGTCCTTGTATTAACAAAGCCTATTGGAACAGGAATATTAAATACAGCCTCTAAGGCAGAGCTTTTAACTCCTGATAAAATAAAAGAAATTACTAATATAATGACATCTTTAAATAAATCAGCAAAGGAAGCCTTTAAGGGCTTAACTGTCAATGCTTGTACAGATGTAACTGGCTTTAGCTTAATAGGTCATGGCTATGAAATGGCTAGTGGAAGCTCTAAAACAATTAACTTCTTTAGTAATGAAGTTCCTATAATTACAGATGCTTTAGAATATGCAAAAATGGGTGTTATACCAGAAGGAATGTATAATAACTTAGAATATTTAAAGGATTTTTTCAAAGCAAAAGAAAATATTAAACAAGAAATAATAGATGTATTATTAGATCCTCAAACTTCAGGAGGATTATTATTATCTATGCCAGAAGCTTCAGCAAAGGAATATATATCAAGAATGGAACTATTTAATCCTTGGACTAAAATAATAGGCGAAGTTGTGGATAAAAAAGAACATCATATAATTATAAAATAGATAAGAATAAATATAGTAAAAAGTGCTAAATACCATTCTTCCAAATTCTGATTATGTTGTAGATGGAGGTATGCAGTTAGATGAAATTATCAAACAGATCATGAGTATAATGAAAATAAATTATTAGTGTAAAGTCAATAAATGTAATTCGTAATATGATGATATTGAGAACTAATTAAGCAAATTTGCTCTTTAAAAACAGAATAGTATGGTATTTACAAAATATGTTATAATTAATTCATAATTGTATTAAATGTTGATTTAATTTAACAGGGGGAATATGCTTTGAAAAAGAAAATATTAGTATTTATTATTTTTACAGTTGTTCTTTGTTGTTTAGTTTTATGGAAAGTTACACCTAAAAAGATAGATGCTTCTAAGGTAGTTAATTTAGTTCAAAGTAATTACGAATCAATTACTGTGAATGATAAAAAAATTGAGTCGGGTTCAAATAATCAGTATCTTATAGATGACTTTATACCAAAGTTATCAAGATATACTTTAAAAAAGTATGAGGGTGAATTACCAAAAGGATATTCTTATAAAGTTGAAATCAAGAGAAATGATGGTTTAGAAATCATTCTGTTAGATAATGACTATTTAGTTGTAGGTAGTAGTAAGTATAAGATTCTTGAAGGTACGATTGATTTGAATAAGTTTTACACAATTTTTATGGAATAATTCGCAATCTAAATAAATCATTACTCAAATCTCATAATAATATATATGCCTCCAACTATACTATTAAAATTACATCAATAAAATCTAATTTATTTCGAATCCTTAACTTTCAATAACACTATACTTTATTTAGATGCTGTTCTCTATAACACCACTAAATATAAAAAGGTAAAATAGACTATTTATCTATTTTACCTCTAAGAATTTTTTTCTTTACTTTGTTTTTGTATGGACTATTTTTCCATTAAAAACTATAGCTATTTTACTTATATTTTTAACGCCTCTTTTAGTTAATTCTATATCATATTTTTTATCTTCAATTTGCTGTAATGCCTCTTCTAAAGTTTCTTCTATAGTTTCCTCATCTTCTTCATCATATCTTTTAAACTCAAATATATATCCAAGTTTTTCTTTATTCTTTGGTATTAAGCACACATCATATCTTCCAAGACCTGATTCTCTATTAGATAAAACCTCATAAGTTCCAGTTAAAGAAACCATTATTCCAAGAACAAAAGCATGGTACACTCTTTCAGGATTTTTACCTGATACATCAAAGTAACTAAAACTTTCTAAAACATACCTTTTAAGTACTTTAGTAAAGCTTTTAACATCACCTAAAATAAGTGCTTGTATTATTGTATTATAATCGCTTCGTCCTTCAGCTTCTTTAAACCATTTATCTATTATGCTTCTATATAAAATCTTTATTTCTTTATTAGGTATTTGAAGCTTGTAATCATATAAACCAGTATCATTATTAAAATTCTTATGGACTACTTTTAAATATCCTGATAAAAGTAAGAAGCTCCATAAATTTTCTTTACCTAGCATTATATCTTGCATTACTACATCTTCATTTATTCTTGTTTCAATAGCTCCCCCATTATATAAATTTTCAAGGGATAATTTAATATCTTCATCACCTTCTACTAAAAGCTCTTTTATAAGTCTGTTTTCAGAAGTATTAACCCAATAAGGCATAAATTGTTTATTTTCTTCTGATAAATAATATAAAGTAGACCAAGGATTGTATATAACTATATTTCCAAACAAATATCCATTGTACCACTTCCTAAATTCATCTACTTTCATAGTACACTTATAATAATTTAACAAATCACAAATTTCATCCTCTGTAAATCCAAATTTATCTGAATAGCTTTCACTTAATAATGTATAAACTTTTAAATTGTTTAACCCAGAAAATATAGATTCTTTTGCAACCCTAAGTATTCCTGTTATCATTGCCTTTTCTAAATTTATATTATCCTTTAAAGCTGCCGATAAAAAATTTCTTATAAATCCTATCATTTCATCATAATACCCTTCAAAATATGAATGGTGAATTGGTGTATCATACTCATCTATAAGCAAAATAACTTTCTCATTATAATAGTTATTTAGATATTCACTAAGTTTATATAAAGCTATCTCTAACTCTTTAATTGAAGCTTTTCTATTTATAATATTCATATAATAGTCTTTATCTTCATCAAAGCTTAAACTATCAAAAATATAATAAAAACTTTTGTATACTGAAGAAACCCTAAATTTAAAACTTTCAATAAATCCTTCATAATCATTATGCTTTTCATCCTTGAATGTCATATATATTACAGGATATTTTCCTTGGTTTTTCATTATTTCTGTTTCTTTTTCTATTTTAAGTCCATTAAATAAATATCTTCTATCTTCCTTTGACTTCTCCAAGAAATATTTTAGTATAGACATATTTAAAGTCTTTCCAAAACGTCTTGGTCTTGGTATTAGAACTATTTCTCCACTATCTTCTAAAAACTCTTTAATAATTAAAGTTTTATCAACAAAATAATTATTACTGTCAATTATCTTTTTAAAATCACTAGTTCCTAAACTTATTCTTTTCAATAGATTCACCTCAATTTCTATCATATACTCTTTATATCTTTATTATAGCCAGACTTACGTACTAATACAACGCCTACTGCTATCTACCTATACTTTATGTTTATCCTCATATATTTCACTTTCATAAATGGTAACCATCTTAACTTTTCACTCTTAATTTTACCTATAAAGTAATTACTTTATCAGCTTTTTTCATAGCATCTGTTATATCATACATATTACTTACAGTTCCTGCCCCTAGGTTGTTTTCAAGATTATAATAATTTAAGCAAGCACCACAAACTAATAATTCTACTCCCTTTTTTTCTAATTCCTTTAAATGCTGAACAGCTTGTTCATTTAATGTAGGTACTTTAACACCATCATTCATAAATAAAATCCACTTTGGCAAATCTGCCCCTTCTTCTAATGTATAAAAGAACATCTTCATTAAGCTTTCACCTAA
>NZ_JBOFYU010000243.1:0-29945 GCF_051654825.1 Clostridium sp. | reverse complement strand
CTTCTTTAATAAACTCTTCATACTTCATTTTAAAGATATCATGAGATATTATCTTTTTATTAAATGCGTCTTCTAAATCTCCTAAAAGATATGCAATATCATCAGCTGCCTCTAAGATATATACCAAAGGATTTCTTCCCCCCCTTATATTAGTATCATCTGCTATTTCCTTAAAAACAGCTTCTTCTGATTTATAATAACCCATTTTGCTTAGATTACTATCTTCTAATTCTAAAGATGAAATTGGATATTTTATTACTGAACTTAATACTCCTGTAGTTAAATTCATTCCATATCTATCTATAACAAAATGTAGCTTTGTTAAAATCCTTAAACCTTGTGCATTTCCTTCAAAGTTTAATAAGTCTAACGCTTCTTGTTTATCTAAATTAAATTTATATTTATCATAACTAAAAGTATATGTATTATCATGGTTTTTACTTAATTTATCATCAAACCACTCTCTAATGGCAACTTCTCCAAAGTGTCCAAAAGGTGGATTACCTAAATCATGTATAAGCCCTGCACAAGCTAAAATATTGCTCATATCCTCTACCATTGAAGCACTAACCTTATCATCTAAATTCGATGTTTGTTCAATTAATTTATATCCAATACTAATTGCTAAAGACTTTGCAATAGATGATACTTCTAAAGAGTGAGTAAGCCTTGTTCTAACAAAATCTAATTTTTCTAAAGGAAATACTTGTGCTTTATCTTGTAATCTTCTAAATGAAGCACTAAATAAAATTCTGTCATAATCATTTTCAAATTCATCTCTGCAATCTAATGTTCTTTTAGTACTTTTATAATCTCTAATACGATTTTTATTTAATATTTGTTTCCATTTAAATCTAGCCATCAATATACTTTACCTTTCACTATATAATAGTTTTATAATCATAATTTCAGCTATATTTAATACTTTTATTCTTATTTTTTATAAATAAATGAAATTTAATATTGGAATTACTTTTATTTATAAAAAGAGACCTTCTATAAAAATTAATAAATAATTTTTATAGAAGGTCTACTAACTTTATTTAAATTTTTACTATTAACAATCTTGAGTAAACATATCTAAAAGTGTAAGAATTTTTTCTGCTATATTTCTTTCCTTACCTTTATAAGGATAAGAGTGTATATGAATTGCTGGATTAAAGTTTAATTCTATAATTGCGTAATTTGAATTAATATCATTATAATCTTCTAAAATCATATCAACTCCACATATAACAGCTCCAGCAGCCTTTGATGCTTCTACTGCAATTTTCTTAAACTTTTCTGGTATATCATCTGTATAATCTACACTATCTCCACCAGTACTTATATTAGAATTTTCTCTTAAATACACAACTTCATCTTTAGCTGGTATATAATCAAAATCCTTATTTACTTGCTTTAAGAACAATTCAGCACTTTTATCTAATTGGATTTTTTCTAAAGGAGTTTTATATCCCTTTCCTCTAAGGGAGCTTTTGTTCTTTTCTTCAACAAGCTCTCTTATTGTAAAATTACCGTTTCCTATTACATTTGCAGGTACTCTATGAAGTATTCCAAGCACCTCATCTCCAACTACTAGGAATCTATATTCTTTTCCTTTTATAAATTCTTCTATTAATACAGTTTTATCATTTTCAAAGGCAATTTCAAAGCCTTTAATTAAATCTTCTTCATTTGCTCCATTAGGGAATATACTTATTCCAATACCAAAGTTAGTAGATTTAGGTTTTATTACAACAGGCTTATTTGCATATTTTATTAAGTTTACCTTAGCTTCTTCTATAGAAGTAAATTCATCTCCACTAGGAACCTTAATATCTTTTTCCTTTAATACTGCCTTTGTAACTACCTTATTTTCCATTACTAAAACTGTAACATAATTATCCTTAGAAGTTTTAGTAGCTTGTTTTACATACTCAACCTTACCTCTAGCTTTAAGAGAAATAAAGTTGTCTTCTCTATCTAAAACCTCAACCTTTACACCTCTTTTTATTGCTTCCTTCATTAATATTTGTGTAGAAAGCTCTAAATCCTCATAACCTTGAAGCTTAAATCTATTTTCATATGCTTGCTTTTTATATTCCTTCGCAAGGCCTATATAAGTTTCAACATAACCTTCTTCTTTTACTATTTCCTTTATTCTATGTGCATAAGTTAAGTTAGGATTTACCACTTTTTCTATCATATTATCTATGATTTCTTCTTTTCCTAAGTTTAACTCATCATTAATAGCTTTTATTTTGTTTAATATTTCTATTGCCCATTCATTTTTATCTACTATTTTTCCATGTCTTTTTAAGATAATTTCCTCTTCACCATATCTAGCTATTAAGTTTTGGTTATAAAGAGCTTCTTCTTGCCATTTGTCATAATTATCTTCTTCTTCTACAAGTAAGAATAATGTAAATATATTTATAAAATTTAAATCCTCAAGGCTTATTCCTGTTTTACTAAAAGGATTTATATCTATACTTCTTATTTCTAAATAATTTATTCCATCATCTAATAATGATTGAAGAAATTTGTTATTATCATAAGCCTTTAATCTTATTTGACTATAAAGTTCCTTATGGCTATCAATTAATCCTTCTCTTACAAATTCATTTACGCTTTCTACATAGCCTTTAACACTATTATAGTCTGGGAATAAATCAATTTTATTCTTATAACCACATTCACTATTTCTATATGAAATTGCACCTATATTAGAAAAACTTCCTTCTGATACCTTATCTAACTTTGATGCACATTCAGCATCATAGCTTTCATGAATAATTGCTGCTCCACCTAAAAGGTAAATAAGAAGCCATCTATATTTTAAATAATTTCTAACTACCTTTAAGTAAACATTATTTCTAAATTCCTTATAAGATTCATCTGTATTACTTTCCTTATAAAGCTTATTTATTATTATTTCATTAAAAGAAAAGTTATAGTGGATTCCTGAAATTAATTGCTTTTTTCCACCATACTTCTTTAAAAGCTTTTCTCTATATGCCCTTGCTTCAGATCCTACCTTACACTCACAAAATTCAGCAATTGGAATTCTATCATTTTCTGGTATATCACATGGCATAGATTGTGGCCATAAATACTCATCCTCAATTCCAAGTGCAACAATATCATAAAGTGCATTTAAAAACTTATATGTTTCATCTATTGTATTAAAAGTAGGTGTTATTAACTCTACTTGACTTTCTGAAAAATCCGTTGTTATATAAGGATTGCTTAATTTACCTCCAAATGAATCTGGATGCGGCTTTAAAGATAATTTACCATTACTATTTACTCTTAAGCTTTCCCTTTCGATTCCAAACTTACCTTCTAGTAAAAATTTACTATCCCCAAATGTCTTAAGAACTTTTAACATTAACATACTCCTTCCTTATGATAAAGCGATATATTAAGAAAGCTGTGCTTCCCTTTAATATACTCGATATCGATATACTCCACCAAATCCCATTAACACCTAGGTATCTTATTAAGAACAATGCCATAGGTATTCTAAGCAAGGTGAAAATTATACTTATTGTAGCTGGTACTTTTGGAACACCAAGTCCTGTAAATACTCCATTAGATATCATTTCTATACTTGAAAATATTTGAGAAAATCCTATTATAATAAGATAGCTACTTGCTATATTTATAGTTCCCTCTTCACTTACAAATATTTTAACTAAGTATTCAGGCACCATTATAAATAAAATTGATACTGTTGTCGCATATATTACTCCCATAGTAATTGCAGTATTATATCCTTTATTTATTCTTTTATATTCTTTAGCCCCGTAATTTTGCCCAATAAAGCTTGAAATTGCTCCATTTAATCCTCCAACTATCATTAAAACTATTGATTCTACTTGTAAACCTATTTTTTGTGCTGCTATTGCATCTGATCCAAAGCTTCCTATTATTCTTGCTAAAATTATATTTACTACTGTAAATAAAACCCTTTGAAAGGACATAGGAGCCCCTAACTTTATTATTTCCTTTACTTTTCCATAATCTACATCTTTTATATTAACTCTAAATAACCCTTTTGCATATATATTAAATAACACAAACATTACTAAGGTTGCTATTAAAGTTGCTATAGCTGCCCCTAATACTCCTAATTTAAGCCCATATATAAATATTGGGTCTAATACTATATTTATTATTATTCCAATAGCACTTATTTTTAACGCATTTTTATTATTTCCATAACTATTAAAAATTCTTATATATAAAAAATTAAAGAATGCAAAAAATAAGGTTGGTGCACTAATTAATAAATATCTATAGGCATCTCTCTTTACTTCGTAATTTTCTACATTTAAAAAGTTTATAAATCCTTTTCCAAATATTATTAAAATTAAAGCAAAGACTATTCCTATTACAAAGTTTAAAACTAATCCCGAATTTATAAATCTTTTCGTTCCTTCATCATCTTTTCTTCCAATAGCATGTGCTACTTTTATTCCTGTCCCTGTTACAACTAAAGCGTTAATTGAATAACCAAGTCCTATAAAAAAGCTAGATGAACCTATACTAGCTACTGCATTACTTCCTAAGGAACCTACCCAAAGCATATCTACTAAATTATATGTAAATTGAAGTAGTGAACTTCCTATAATAGGAATAGCTAATGTTGTTAATACTTTTAAAACATTTCCCTTTGTTAAATCTATTTTTTTCATTTGAACTCCTAAACTTTAAACTCTATTTTAAATATAGATATCTCTCCTTATTCTGTCAATATAAATTGATAAATATTATTAGTTGACAAACCATATCAAAGTTTTTTTATATGAACAAAAGTTTCATTATATGTAATTTGTCCCCCAAAATCTGATATTCCTGAATTAGTTAAAAAATTAGGATTACCATTCTTTTTCCACCAACCTACATACATCATAATAATATCATTTCCTATATTATTATCTATATTTATTTGAGTAATAACCTCCCCATTATTAGAATATATTCTAGCAACTTCTTTATCTTTAATTTGATAAAATCTCGCTGTTTCTTCATTTATATAAGCTTTTGCTATTTCTTCATTGTCTAAAAAATGCTGACTTGATAATGAATCTACTCCATGATTAGTTAATAATCTTAATCCATTATCTTTTACTTTCTTTAAATCTACCTCTCCATTATAGAAATTAAATTTTGAAGACTTAGTTTTAAATTCTTTATCCTTCCAGGCTATAGGATCATGAATTGTAAAATGTTTATTTTTTAATCCTTCTAGACTAATATTTTTATCAAAATTTTTCAATGGCTTTATTATTTTATTTAAATATTCTCTTTTTGATACCATTGGATAATTATTTATTTCCATTATTTTTGCAAGTTCCCTAAAGAAATAATATTCATCCATTAATTTATTTTTAGGTTCTTTAATTTTTTCATTGTAAGTTATATATGGATTAGTCATAGAACTATATATTATATCTTCTGTTTCTAAAGTATTAGTACATGGAATAAATAAATCACAAGCTCTTGCAGTATCAGTCATAAACATATCAAAGCAAACCTTAAATTCTATTTTTTCCATAGCTTCTTCTAACTTATTTAAGTTAGGTAGCTGATTTAATAAGTTAGATGAAGTTATAACTGCCATTTTTATTGGTATATTTAATCTTTTAATATTTTCACTATCTTTTATTTTTTCTTCTTTAATATATATATTATCTTTATAATAAGTTTCACCCTTTAAGGAATCTAAAATAAAATCACTTATATGACTTACATAAAATAATCTATCTTCATTATTAATCTCACTATTATATGGGTCTGAATTAACTGCTGATGGATAAACCTTATTTGCATAATTAACTCCACCACCACTAAAGCCTATTTGACCAGTTATTGCTCCAAGTGCATCTATAGCTCTTATAGTATTACAACCATTTTTATACTTTTGAATTCCATACCCTAAAAGTATAGTAGAATATTTTTCTGAATATAACTTAGCTAAATTTCGTATTTCCTCTTCATTAACCCCTGAAATTTGACTTAACTTATTTAAACTTAAAGAATTTATATATTCCTTATATCTATTAAAGTCATTTGTATATTTATCTATAAAATCTTTATCACATCCTAGCTCTTCAATAATTATCTTACCTATAGCTAATGCTAGTGCTTCATCTCCACCTGGCTTTATTCTTATAAATAAATCTGCCATCTTTCCTGTTTGAGTTAAGATAGGGTCTATAACTATAATTTTACTTCCATTGCTTTGTGCCTTTTTTATCATTTGCATTGTATGTATAGTTGTGTATGCAGGATTTTTTCCCCATACAAATATGTTTTTACTATTTAGCATATCCTCTAGTGAATGACTTCTTGCATCACCAAAATCCATTTTTTGCCCCTGCATTCCTGCGCTCCAACAAGGACCTCCCTTTGATTTTGTAACTCCACCATAGAAATTGAAGAATATATTTGCAATTCCTTTTAATGAAGAGCCACTTCCATATTGCTCATAAAACAATATAGATTTAGAAGAATGTTTTTTTTTATAATAGCTAAGCTTTTCAGCCATAATATTTAAGGCCTTTTCAAAGGATAGTTCCTTCCACTTTCCTTTTTCTTTAATCATTGGACTGTATATTCTATCTTTATGATTAAGCCTAGTTAAATGAGCTAATCCTTTTTTGCATACAAATCCCTTAGTATATGGATGTGTTTTATCTCCTGTAATCTTAATGTTACCCTCCCCATCTACTAAAACTTCAAACTTGCAAGCATCAGCACAATCTAATGTACATCCATGACTATATTTGTTAATATCTTCACTCATCAAATTCCCCCCTTTTTTAATTTTCGCATATTCTTATTTTCATATTATATATAACAATTCTTTATTTTGCTAGTTGAATTTAGCAATACAGCTCTTCTTAACATATAATTAATAATAAAATAGATTTTAACTAATGCATTATTGAAATTTTGCCCAAATATATTTTTATATAAAAAAGAGACTGCTAAAAGCAGCCTCTTTTACCTTATCTTTTCTTTTTTAATCTCATTTTAGCTGGTCCTCTGCTTTTTTTAGCTGGAGCTGAGCTAGTTCTTCTTCCTCTTGGATCATTTTCTGAAAGCTTTTCTTTGTTTCCAGCTTTACCTCTTGATTGACCTGGTTTCATCTTACCTTGTCTTTTTTCATTTTCTCTGCTGTCTCTACCATCTTTACTCTTACTTTTGCTATTTTTATTGTTTTTACCCTTATATCCAGTTCCTGAGCCTGATCCTGAACCTTTTTTCATACTTGCTAAATATCTAGTTTCCTTAGATTGAATTAAGCATTTTGGTCCATTACCAATTAAATCTTCTCTTCCTGCCTTCATTAAAGCATCATAAACAAGATTATAATTTCTAGGGTTTTTAAATTGAAGTAAGGCTCTTTGCATAGCTTTTTCTTCTTTAGTTTTAGGAACATATACTTCTACCCCTGATATTGGGTCTATTCCTGTATGGAACATCGCTGTTGATAATGTTCCTGGAGTTGGATAAAAGTCTTGAACTTGTTCTGGTTGATACTTAGTATCTCTTAAGTATTCAGCAAGCTCTATTGCTTCCTTTAATCCACTACCTGGATGACTTGACATTAAGTAAGGAATTAAATATTGCTCTTTTCCTAATTGTTTATTTATCTTAAAGAACTTTTCTCTAAATCTATCATATGTATCACCTGATGGTTTACCCATATATTTAAGAGCATTTGATGCAACATGCTCAGGAGCAACTTTTAATTGTCCACTTACGTGATGCTCAACTAACTCTTTAAAGAAAGTATCATTTCTATCTGCCATAATATAGTCATATCTAAGTCCTGAACGTACAAAGGCCTTTTTAACCTTTGGTACCTTTCTAATCTTTCTTAAAAGACTTAAGAATTCTGTATGATCTACAACTAGGTTTTTACATGGCTTTGGAGTTAAACATTCTTTATGTTTACATGCACCAATTGTAAGTTGATGACTACAAGCTGGTTTTCTAAAGTTTGCTGTTGGCCCACCTACATCATGTATATATCCTTTAAAGTCTTTAAGATTTGTAATTTCTACTACTTCTTCTAAAATTGATTCTTCACTTCTACTTTGAACAGCTCTTCCTTGATGGAATGTTATTGCACAGAAATTGCAGTTTCCAAAGCATCCTCTTGAACTTACAACACTAAACTTAACTTCTTCTAATGCAGCTATACCACCTTGGTCCTTATATATAGGATGATAATCCTTTGTATATGGAAGTGCATATACTTCATCAAGTTCTTCTCTATTTAAAGGCATTTCTGGCTTATTAGCTACTACATATTTATTTCCATGTAATTGAACTAATTGCTTTCCTCTAACAGGATCTTGCTCTTGATTTTGAATCTTAAAGGATTCTGCATATTTCATCTTATCAGAAGCTACTTCCTTTTGTGATGGAAGTACTATGTAATCTCCATATAATTCATCTAATGAATCAACTGTGTAACATGTTCCATTGACATGTCTTATGTACTTAGCGTCAAATCCATCATTTAATGCATTTGCAACTTCAACTATTTGCTTTTCACTCATTCCATAAACAAGTAAATCTGCACCTGAATCTATAAGAATAGAATTTCTAACATTATTGCCCCAGTAATCGTAGTGAGCCATTCTTCTAAGACTTGCTTCTACTCCACCTATAACAATGTTTATGTTTCTATAAGCTTCTCTTATTTTATTACAGTAAACTATAGTTGCTCTATCTGGTCTTGCCCCCATTCTTCCACCTGGAGTGTAAAGGTCCTTTTCTCTAAGTCTTTTGCTTACTGTATAGTGGTTAACCATGGAATCCATATTTCCTGCATTAACTAAGAATCCTAATCTTGGTCTTCCAAGCTTCATAAAGTCTTCTGTACTATGCCAATCTGGTTGAGCTATTATTCCTACTTTGTATCCTGCATTTTCTAAAACTCTAGAAATTATAGCAGTACCAAAGCTATGATGATCTATATAAGCATCTCCTGTAACTAAAACAAAGTCACATTGTTCCCATCCTCTTTCAATCATATCTTCTTTACTAATTGGTAAAAATCTTTTATTCGTCATTTAATCACCTGCTAACTAATTATTAAATTCAAATTTATAGAATAAAATTAAATTTAATTATTTGAATCGTATTTACTGATTATAACACTTTACTGTACATAAAACATATATTTTATTAATACTTTTTAATATTTTTTAATGGATTTATTCCAAAAATTATACTCTTTCTGTTATTTTAAAATTTTTTTAACTTGTTTCATCCTTAATATTCCATAATTTCTAAATATTTATTTCTTATTATTTCTTTACTGATATTTTACATAATATACATAATTATTGCATTTATAAACTTTTATAGATTTTTTTGTATGCTTTTTGTATAATACTTTATGAAAAAAAATTTTATTTAATAATTTTGTATGTTTTAATACACAATAATTTTATAAAACTAGAAAAGTAGGTAAAAAAACTATGAATTTTTTAAAAAAAATCTTTGCAACACTAATAAGCTTTTTATTGTTTTTTTCCATTACTCCTTACATATTAGCTTTTTCTACTGATATGTCTCATGAACATGAATTTAATGTTGTAGTAATTAATTCTTACAATAACTCAAGCAAATGGGAATCTTTTGTTTCAGAAGGAATAGAAAATAATCTAAAAAACCAACCTGTAAATATTAGTTATGAATATTTAGATATTAAAAAACGTAATGACGCTGAATATCTTACTAGTTATATAGAACTTTTAAATTTAAAGTATTCAAATAATAATATTGATGCCTTTATAACTATTGATGATGAGGCCTTTAATATAGCAAGGGAAAATCTTTATAATGAAAACTCTATATTTTACAGAAGACCTATTATTTTTACTGGTGTAAATAATGAAATAACACTTTCATTAGAAGAACGTAATTATATAACCGGAGCAATTGAAGCAGAAGATAATATTGAGCTTGTTAATATGATATTGAGAATACATGATAATATAGATGAAATAAACTTAATATTAGATAATGCTGCTTATTCAAATTCTGTTATAAATGACTTTAATGTTTTATCAGGATATTTTATAAAACCAATAAAAATTAACTATATTCAAAGCAGTTATTTAGAAGATATTATTCATATACTTGAACAAAATCCCAATCCTAACCAAGCAAATATTATAGTTGGTGATTTCTTATCTAGTGATGGCCATGAAATATCCACCTTAAACGATATAGTAAATAAAATAAAACAGGCTAATAATGCTCCTCTTTACACCAAGGTACAGCCTTATATTTTTGCTGGGGCATTAGGTGGAATTGTAGATTGGGGCCAATCCTATGGAGAAACTATAGCTAATATAATAATTAGAATACTAAATGGTGAAAAAGTTTCTAATATAACTCCTATTTTGGATATTGCTGAAAAAGTGGTATTTGACTATGAAAGTTTATTTAAGTATAGAATTAACCCCTTAGAGCTTCCAGAGAATTCAATATACATAAATAAAGGAGCATTTGACTTATTATTACCTATGCCTTTAAGAGTCTTATTTTGGTCTTCTATTATTTTATTTATAGCTTTATTTATTTACTTAATAATTAGGATTATTATACATAAGCGAGATTTAAAAAAGAATAAATTTTTATATCAACAAGCACAAAAGTCTGAAAAACTTAAAACAGAGTTTATAGCAACAGTTTCTCATGAACTTAGAACACCTGTTAATATAATTTTAAATACCTCTAAACTTTTAAGGTTTAAGCTTAATAATAATATCTTTGATAAGGATGATTGTTTATTAAAGCTAAATTATATTGATCAAAACTCTCAAAGACTTTTAAGATTAGTAAATAACATATTAGATTTAACTAAGATCCAAACGGGGTTTATAAATGCAAATTTAAGGATTGAAAATATTGTGGAAGTAGTGGAGGACACTGCTCTTTCAATAGTTCCATTTGCAGAATCTAATAAAATTGAAGTTGTATTTGATACTGAAGAAGAGGAAATTTTAACGGCTATAGATTCTATAAAGTTAGAAAGAGCACTTTTAAATATATTATCTAACTCAATTAAATTTACTAAAAATGGTGGAAGGATAGATATAAAGGTTTGGCTAAAGGAAAATATAGTTAACATTAGTGTATCTGATTCAGGTATTGGAATATCTAAAGAAGACTTGAATCATGTATTTGATAAGTTTAATCAAGTAGATTCTTCTTTTTGTAGAGAACAAGAAGGTAGCGGTCTTGGACTATCTATTGCAAAAGGTTTAATTGAAATACAAAATGGTATTATTAGTGTTTCTAGCGTTTTAGGAGAAGGAACCACCTTTGTTATTTCCTTGCCTATTAATTTACAGGAAGATATTAAAGATGATACATATTTAGATAATATAGATCTTCAAAATACAGTAGATATAGAATTATCAGATATAAAAAAGGATGACATATAATATAAATAAAAAAGCATTAACAATAAATGTTAATGCTTTTTTTAAAAGCTATTCCATAATAAATAACTTTTAATAATTAAATTATTATCTTCTTCCTTTACGGTGACGTTTTCCTCCACTTCTAGAATTATTTCCTCCATTATTCATATTTCTATTCATATTTCCATTCATGTTTCCGCCCATACCTTGCATAATCATATTTAATGGATTATTTTGCATATTATTTTGCATGTTGTTTTGACTTTGCATATTTTGATTATTTCCTCTACCACTCATAAGCATATCCACTAAATAATCAATATCTGTTCCATTACTTTGAGGAATATTTTGTTGTGGTACTTGCTGCTGTACTGGTTGCTGTTGTCTTTGATTACCGCTATTATTCATTCCACCCATCAACATACTTAATGGGTTTCCACCCATTCCTCCTCCGTTTCCTCCTCCATTCATTCCTCCCATTAACATACTTAGTGGATTTCCTGCATTTCCTCCACCATTTCCTCCCATGCCACCCATTAGCATGTTCATTAATGGGTTTCCACCCATTCCTCCTGCATTTCCTCCTCCGTTGTTTCCACCGCCATTCATTCCTCCCATTAACATACTTAATGGATTTCCTGCCATTCCTCCGCTGTTTCCTCCTCCGTTATTTCCGCCACCATTCATTCCTCCCATTAACATGCTTAATGGATTTCCTGCCATGCCTCCACCGTTTCCTCCTCCGTTGTTTCCGCCACCATTCATTCCTCCCATTAACATACTTAATGGATTTCCACCCATTCCTCCGCCGTTATTTCCACCGCCATTCATTCCTCCCATTAACATACTTAGCGGATTTCCGCCCATTCCGCCGCCGTTTCCTCCACCGTTCATTCCGCCCATGCCACCCATTAGCATGTTCATTAATGGGTTTCCACCCATTCCTCCTCCCATTCCATTCATTCCGCCCATAAGGCCTCCCATTTGACCTCCCATAATATTTTGTAAAAGCATATTCATCATACTGTTTTTCTCCTATAAAAATTCTTATTACTATATACTTATTTTCACCTCTTCCCATTTGCTACACAACTTTTAAATTTATTACTTAAAATATATTGCAACAATTAAAAAATTAGAGCCATATATATCATTATGTATAAGTCCATTTTCTCCCCACTTTCCAAAACCAGCTTCCACTGCTAAAGGTCTTAAATCTCCATATAACGAAAATATACCCCTGCTCCAAATCTTTTTAAATCCATTATCTTTTAGGATTTTTTTCACATTTTTTATAGTTTTCTTAGCTTTTCTATTTACACTTCTTATTTCCTTAGATACTTTAAAAAGGTGCTTGTAAAAGGGCGTATCTTCACAATAAAATGCAAATAATAAACAATTTACATCTCTACCTAGCTTTAAGTTTCCATTTAATATCGCATCATTTTCCTTTCCTATTTTATAAGCATTATAAACTAATTCTTCCATAATATATCTCCTTAAATTAAAGTAGCTTATAAATATTTTTTCTTTAATTAAATCTTATTATTCTACTCTTATACCTAATATTTTTTATACAAATATTGCTTTAAAAGTATTATTTTTAGCAAATAAATATATACTAAGAATAATATAAAATTTAGTCTTGTTATTAAAACAAACTGGAGGTCTTTTAATGAACAATAAATATAATGATTTATTTGATACCCTTATAAAGTCTTATTATGATGGAAATTTTGATGAAGTTCTTACTCATATAATGGAATGTCACGAAACATCACCACAAGAAACATTTGCAGTAATATGTTCTCTTTGTGGAGTTAGTTTAAAATATGATAATAACTACTTATATAATTTAAAAAAGGCTATAACTGATTATCAAGTTAATAAGCGTATAATAGAAAAGCTTGAAAGCTGTGACGCTAATTGCGCTCCTGACTCTTCAAATAAATTCAAATGCCAAGCAACATGTCCATTTGATGCCATAGTTTATGACACTAAAAATAAGGTTACAAAAATTAATCCAACAGCTTGTATTAACTGTGGCTTATGTGTTGATGTCTGTAAAAGTGGTAACATATTAGATAAGGTTGAATTTATACCTATAATGGACTTAATTAAAAATAATAAAACTGTTATAGCAGCTGTTGCACCTGCTATTAGTGGACAATTTGGTGAAAATGTATCTATGGACCAACTTAGAGCCTCATTTATAAAGCTTGGCTTTACTGATATGATAGAAGTTGCTTTTGCTGCTGATATGCTTACTATTAAGGAAGCTGTAGAATTTGATAAGCATGTAAATAGTGATAAGGATTTAATGATTACTTCTTGCTGCTGTCCAATGTGGGTTGGCATGCTTAAAAGAGTTTATAAGGAATTAGTTCCAGACCTTTCTCCTTCTGTATCTCCTATGATTGCAGCAGGAAGGGTTATAAAAGAATTAAATAAAGATGCAAAAGTAGTATTTATTGGACCTTGCATAGCTAAAAAGGCTGAAGCAAAGGAAAAAGATTTGGCTGGAGCTATAGACTTTGTATTAACCTTCCAAGAAGTTGATGAAATATTTAAGGCTCTAGAAATAGTTCCTTCAACTCTTACTGGTGTTCCTTCTATTGAATATGCTTCTCGTGGTGGGCGTTTATATGCGCGTACAGGTGGAGTATCTATTGCTGTTAAAGAAGCTATTGAGGAACTTTATCCTGATAAACTTCAATTCTTTAATGCTGTTAAAGCAGAAGGAGTTAAAGATTGTAAAGCAATTTTAGATAGTGCTTTAAAAGGTGAAGTAAAAGCTACATTTATTGAAGGAATGGGATGTGTTGGTGGATGCGTTGGTGGACCTAAGGCTTTAATTCCTGCTCAGCAAGGTAAGGTTGCTGTAGATAACTTTGCTTATGATTCAGCTATAAAGGTTGCTACTCATAGTAGAACACTAGATAATGTTTTAGAAAGTCTTAATATTACATCCTTAAAGGATTTTGAAGATCCTAATAAAATAAGCATTTTAGAAAGAGATTTTTAAAATAAATAGACCTTAGTAAGATTAAAACAATCCTACTAAGGTCTATTATTAAAGGTTTTTTATTAAAAACTTAAACTCTTTTTATCCATTTCTTCTTTTATTCTTCATATAATTCTAAAGGCAGTCCATCTGGATCTTGGAAAAAAGTAAATCTTTTATTTGTAAACTCATCTATTCTTATATCTTCTACTTCTATTCCATTATCCTTAAGCTCTTTTACTGCATCATCAATATCTTCTACACTTAATGCTAAATGTCTTAATCCACATCCTTCTGGTCTAGTTAACCTTTTAGGTGGATTAGGAAATGAAAATAACTCTATTTGATTATTTCCTAATTTTAAATCTAACTTATAAGAATTTCTTTCTTCTCTATAAACTTCCCTTATTATTTCAAGTCCTAAGATATCTACATAGAATTCCTTAGACCTAATATAATCTGATGCTATTATAGCTACATGATGTATATTTTTAAAATTCAAAGTTTTTCACCCCATCTTTTGATATTATATAGATTTTGCATCTATTCTTGAATTATATAATATACCTATTGTAACTATTATTCCACCTAAAATTTTCCCTATTTCTAACTCACCTATGATAAAGTAATCAATAATTACCCCTGCAACTATTTGACCTATAAATAAAAGCAATGCACTATATACTACAGGTATTTTGGGTATAACTATATTTGATGAATAAACTACTACTACACCTAATAATCCACCTAAGAAAATATAAAATGGCATTTCTTTAATTTGAGCTAAAGATATATCCATAGATGATCCTAGTAAAATTAAAACTATTAAAGAACATATAATACCTACTATATAATTTATTAATGTACTTTGCAGTACACCTATTCTTTTTCCTAATGATGAATTTATAACTAAAGATAATGTAGTTAAAATCCCACCTAAAATTGCTAATATAACCATTAACATATTTAACTCCTCCTATACTACTGTCATAACTATTAAACCAATAGCTACAATTATAAATCCAACTATTTTTTTAGAATTAAACTTATACTTTGTCATTCCAAATAATCCATAATGGTCAATTAATGATGAAAAAACTAATTGTCCAAATACTGCTAGTGCTGTTGTTAAGGCAACACCTATTTCCCCTATAGTAGCCATATTAACTAAAGTTAACGCTACTCCAATTGCTCCTCCACTAAATAAATAAATTGGAACTTTTTTATTTATTTTTATCTTTTCTCTTTTTACTATCATAATTATTGAAATACATAATAATCCTACTATATGTATAACAACTAATGCATAAGTTCCTCCTATATTTTTTTCTAGCATTCCATTAAAGGAAAGCATTATAGATATAATTGCACCTATAAGTAAGGCTAAAGCACTATTCATTAAATCTCCTCCTGGTTTATGTAATTTATATAAATTATAGACATGTCAAAATCATTAAATAAATACTACCAAATTAGGTATAATATAAATAGGACATTTGTCCTATTTTGAAAATAATTATATAATTATTTTGAGGTGATAAAGTGAAAAAAATTTCTAATAATAATTTATCCTTAAATTACATAAAAAAGTTTTCTCTTCGAAACTATTTTAATGATGATTTAATTCAATGTTGTGAAATACATATTTTTGATAAAAACGAGCTTATTTGTACATTAAATGAATCTATGGATTATATGTACTTTTTAGTTCAAGGAAAAGCAAAGGTATATACTCTTTTATCTACAGGTAAAAGTCTTCTTATTTGCTTTAATAGACCACTTTCTATAATGGGTGATTTAGAATTTATGGATAATCCCCTTGCAGATTGTAATGTTTTATCTCTAGAGGAGTGTACCTTACTAGCATTTCCCTTTAATAAAATAAGAGAGTTTGCTTATAATGATCCTATATTTTTAAGATTTATCATAAGTTCATTGCATATAAAGCTTAGAAGTAATTCTAGCTATAGCTCTATTAATTTACTTTATCCCTTAGAAAATAGATTTGCTTCTTATTTAATTTCTAGCTTACCTTCTAATAGCCAAAGTTTAACATTAGAAATAGATGGTTTAAATCATATTTCCGAACTTCTTGGTTCTAGCTATAGACATTTAAATCGTGTAATAAAATCCTTATGTGATAAAAAAATTATCTCTAAGGATAAAAACTTTATAACAATATTAAATTATGAAGAACTATCTAATTTAGCAAAAGACTTATTTAAATGAGAAAAGAACGAAAAAAATTCGTTCTTTGCTATTTAAATAAGTCTTTTCCAATACTTTTAATATTTTTATTAACCTTTAATAATTTACCCTTTTTATCTATTTTCTTAACTTGATCTTTTACAATATACTTATTACTTTTATATATAGCTATTATCTTATCTAAGTTATCATTTACTGCTGCGCAAACTGTAAATATAATAAGTGGTGTTAATTTAGGGTCCTCCATTTATAACTAGCTCCTATAAATTATTTATACTTTATTATATTTATTTTACCTAATAAATGTTAATATTTTTTATATATTATTTTTACTTAATATTTCATATCCAAAAGAAATATTAAATTTGTTTGTATCATAAATAAAATCTTCTACTTCCTTTTTTCCATATTTAATATTTCTTAAATAAAGCTTTTGACTAAGTAATGCTATATGAATAATTATATCTCTAATTTCACCTTCATCTTTTTTACTTAACTTTTCATCATCCTTATAATCTATTAAAAAGTTTTTATACCTATTGATTTTATCCTGAAGACTTTCAATACCATCCTTAAGCTTATAAGGAAATAGAATCTTGTTAGCTATTAAAACTAAAATAGCTCCTATAATAACATACACAACACGATAAAAAATTAATACATTTATATTTTCTGATAAAGATGCTATACATAAAGATGCAATAGATGTAAATATAGAAATCTTATAATATTCCTTAAAGGCATAAATCAAATAAAGTGAAACTATTAAAATCAAAATTGTAA
Source organism: Clostridium sp. (assembly GCF_051654825.1). Taxonomy (GTDB): domain Bacteria; phylum Bacillota; class Clostridia; order Clostridiales; family Clostridiaceae; genus Clostridium. Next base: position 12,503 of record NZ_JBOFYU010000243.1, on the reverse strand, counting down.
CCCATCTAATATTAATTATATTTATAAAAACCCCTACAGATATTATTGCAATAACATTTCCTATTACCCTTTCTTTAGTCCTAGAAATTGTATCTTCATAATAAGCTTGCATTACAGACATTATAGTTATTACAACCCAAATCATTTTGTAAAATCCAAGAATATCTGATAAAAGTAAAGCTATTGTTAAGCTTATAGACATTCTCATAGCAAAGTTAAACCTTATAGTATCAGGATGAAAATATTCCATAAATGTATTTTTAGTGCTATCTAATCCTGTAGTTTCCCATTCCTTATATACCTTGTTAAAGCTTCTCTTTTTAAGCTTTCCTAATTCATCTATAGATCTTAATATACCTAATATTATCGTATTTATTTTCTCTGATAAATATAAGTTTTCATTTATGATTATTACATAGTTATTAATAATATCCTTTATTTTTTCTTCATTTATTTCTCCCCTAGAATATTCTAAAATACTATTTAATAAGCTTTTAAGCTTATTTATATTTGACTTACTTATTTCTCCCTTATTATAAAGTTCATAAACTTCCTTTAATAATAAATTAAAATATTCTATGCTTATATAAATGGTAAATTGGATTTTTCCAATATTAGTAGTAAGGTACTTTTTATGCCTTGTTATATATATTTTATAAGCTAATGCCCTCATTATATTAGAGCATTTATTAGTAAGTTTATCATCATAGCTTCCTTTTTTAATATTATCTAATTGCTTTATTAAAAGTTCTAATGATGATGAAACACTCTTACCTAGTATTTTCTTATCATTTCCCCTATAAATAAAGCTTCCTAAAACTACTATCAATACACCAAATATTACAGCTAAAAACCTATTAGGTAATTCACTTAATGTAACACTTGCATATTGAGTAAAAACATAAAGCATTATAAATGGCTTATAAAATGTAGGATCATAGGGGGAAACTATAGTATACATAATTAAAAACATAGTTATAAAATTTAAAAATAATCCTAAAATAACATTACTTGATGATATAAATGCTATTGTAACTATTAGTAAATCTAATATAATTATTTTTAATATTTTTTCAAAGGTTTTAACCTTAAAGTTTTGCCTAGATAATACTGCTGATGTTAATGCAATTGGAAAAGCTATCATCATGTTTTTCACTCCAAATAACCAGCCTACTCCAAACATAGTTATAAAAGCAACTGTTCCATGCTTTATCATAGATTCTTTATTTATCATAAAATCATTCCTTTTAGCACTTTAATGTGTATAGCTTCACCAATTTAACATTGTAATTTTAAAAATAAAAATAAGGTAAGCTATATCTTTTATAACTTACCTCATATATGATATTTTATTCTATTTTAATAATTCTGCTGTATCTCTAGCTATCATTAATTCTTCATTAGTTGGTATTTCATATACCTTAACTCTTGAACCAGCCTTTGATATTTCTTGAACTTCTCCTCTTATTGAATTCTTTTCATCATCTAATTCAAATCCTAAGAACTCAAGACCTTTTAAGCTTTCTTTTCTAGTTAAAGAAGAGTTTTCTCCAATTCCAGCTGTAAATACTATTGCATCTACTCCACCCATTACTCCTGCATAAGCAGCAATTTGAGCTCTTACTTTATAATGGAATACATCTAATGCTAATTGTGCTCTCATATTCCCTTTATTAGCTTCTTCTATAACATCTCTAAAATCTGAAGAAACTCCTGATATACCAAGAACTCCTGATTTTTTATTTAATAAATCTTGTATATCTTCTATTTTATATCCATGCTCTTCAACTAAGAATCCTATTACTGATGGATCTATACTTCCTGATCTAGTTCCCATCATAACTCCAGCAAGTGGTGTGAATCCCATTGATGTATCTATTGATTTTCCACCCTTAACAGCTGCTAATGAACAACCATTTCCTAAGTGACAAGTGATTATCTTTAAGTCCTTTATATCTCTTCCCATTTCTTCTGCAACTTTATATGCAACATATTTATGTGAAGTTCCATGGAAGCCATATTTTCTTATTCCGTACTTTTCATATAGCTCATATGGTAATGGACAAATATATGCTTGCTTAGGCATAGTTTGATGGAATGCTGTATCAAATACTGCCACCATTGGTGTATTTGGCATAAGCTCCTTACAAGCTTCAATTCCTATTACATTTGGTGGGTTATGTAATGGAGCTAAAGTGCTACATTCTTCAATTGACTTTAAAACTTCATCTGTTATAATAACTGATTTTGAATATTTTTCTCCACCATGAACAACACGATGTCCCACAGCTGAAATTTCATCCATTGATTTTATTACTCCATGCTCTTCATTTACTAAAGCTTCTAAAACTAATTTTATAGCATCCTTATGATCTTTCATATGTGTCTTTATAATATACTTATCCTTGCCCTCAACCTTTTGAGTTAAAATAGAGCCTTCAATTCCTATTCTTTCAACTAATCCTTGTACCATTGATTTTTCAGTTGACATGTCTATTAATTGATACTTTAAAGAAGAACTTCCACAATTGATTACTAAAGTTTTCATATTACACATACTCTCCCTTGTTATATAAAATTTAAAATACTAAAATGCAATTATATACAGTATTCTGATATATTATTTACCAAATTAGTATATATTATTATTCTTATTTTTTGCTTTATTTCGCTATTGCTATTATATACTAAATTACTTTAATATAAAATAATTGTTATGTTCTTCACAATGCCATATTTTATCATTATAGCCACATATGAAATCGTTTTTCGCAGGTATGTAAAACGATTTACCATATGTGAAAAAAAACTGAAATTTTTATTTAATTTTATTATATTCTTTTAATTCCCCTAATTCTTCCTTTATAATTGTTAAATTTTTAATTATTAAATTCAATGGTTATTCTATAAGAAAATCTTCAGCAAAAATATAATATAATTAACTATTTATTTAGATGCTCTAATAAAAAAGGATTTAATAAGAATCCTCTTCTTATTAAACCCTTTTAATTTCTATATTCAAGTTTTATTATTTTAATAAATCTCTTATAACTTGAGTTGCATCCATGTATTTAGCAATTGACTTACCATAGTTTAATCTATTGATTATTCTTGATAATGATTCTGACATATCAACAGCCTTAAACCATTTTGCATCTCTTAATTCTTGTGATACATAAGTTAAGTTAGTTGAGTAAACTCTTGATATTATTCCTTCTTCATGGAATCTATTGAACTTTTCTAAACCTTCTGTAAAGAAAGCAAAAGTAGTTGCAACATAAACATTTCTAGCTTTTCTAGCCTTTAATTCTGTTGCTATATCAAATACTGATTCTCCTGAAGCTATCATATCATCAACTATTAAAACGTCTTTTCCTTCAACGTCTCTTCCCATATACTCATGCTCAACTATAGGGTTTTTACCATTTACTACTAATGAGTGATCTCTTCTCTTGTAGAATAAACCTACGTCTACTCCTAAAACGCTTGAGTAGTAGATAGCTCTATCCATAGCTCCTGTATCTGGGCTAATTACTAAAAGCTTATCTTTGTTTAATTCTAATGATGCTTCATTAGAAATAAGAGCTTTTACTATATCATATGTTGGATACATATTTTCAAATGACATTAGTGGTATAGCATTTTGTACATTTGGATCATGAACATCATATGTAATTATTTCATCAACACCTAATCTCTCAAGTTCTTGAAGAGCTAAAGCACAGTCTAGTGACTCTCTTCCTTTTCTTCTATGTTGTCTTGATTCATAAAGTAAAGGCATTATAACAGTTATTCTTGACGCCTTACCTCTTATTGCTGAAACAGTTCTTTTTATGTCTTGGAAATGTTCATCTGGACCCTTGCAGTTTGTTATACCAAACATTTTATATTTACAGCTATAGTTTCCAATATCACATAAGATATAAATATCCTTACCTCTTACTGTTCTAGGAAGCTTTGCTTTACCTTCACCATTTGAAAATCTTATTTCATCAATAGGAACTAAAAATGATTCCTCTGAATTTCTTTTATCTCTAATATATTGATCTACTGCATTACCTAATTCTGTACAGCTCTCTAATGCAATAATCCCAAGCTCGTGATTTGATTCACACATATGTAATTCTCCTTTTCTATATATTATATACTAAACAAATTTAAACACATCAATAGTATATACTATTATGTTTTATTCTACAATTTATTTATCTGAATTTATTTCTACTTTTAAACTATATTTCGTGTTTATCCTTGTTATTATACCATTTTATTAACAAATATGTAAGCTTATATATAGTTTCACAAAAAAATTTAGCAATTTTTTATAAAAAAATATAGCCTTTCTTTAAGAAAAACTATATTTATATATTATTTAATTTGCATATTGTCCTAACTCTTCTAAATTTTCAACAAATATCTCTTCATCAACAGTACTTTCCTTACTTCTTATAGAAACAATTTTATTTAATATAACTCCAGTTAAAAGTACAGCTATTAATGCAAAGATTCCTTTTTCCATACCAAATGTTAATCCACCACATATTGTTACTACTAAATCTATCATTAATAAGGCTATTGCTATATTTATAGTAGAATATTTATTTAATATCTTTGCTAATATTTCTGTTCCACCTGTTGATGCATTTTTGCATATAAGAAGTGATAAACCAGTTGCCATTATTACTGGCCCTATTAAAGAAGCCAATACAATATTATTAATAAGTGCATTGCCATTAAGGACTCCGCTTACTATTTCCATAGACGTTGAAAGTATAAAACTTGAATATAATGTTTTTATTCCAAAATCCTTATCTATAATTTTAAATGCACATATTAATAATGCTGCATTACATATAAAAGTCATTCCAGATACTGATAAACCTGGTATAAACTTATTTACTACTAATGCTAGTCCTGTTAATCCACCTACAGCCATATCATTAGGTAGATACATGCTTGATAGCCCAAATGCTAAAATAAAAACTCCTACTGTTATTATTGAATATTCTTTTACTAATTTAAATAAACTTTCTTTTGTCATACCCCTGCCCCCCGTCGCATTATTTAAGCAATTTATAATTTTCTACTCAACTAAATTCCATCCCCAATACCATGGAATTAATTACATATTTTTTTTAACTAAATAAAAGAATATCAGATAATTTATTAGGTTTAAATAGTTTTTTTTATATTTATGTACTTAATACAACTTAATCTTTAGCCTTATTAATTTATTTATTTAACAACCTTTTTATTGATAATTTATTAATACACTTAAAGCAATCAACTCCCTTTTTGATAGTATATTAAATTTCAAGATTTATTTATAAGTTAAAGGGAACCACTTAGCTTATATGATTGTAGTTCATTTTATGTTAAAATTTAATATATAAAGGACATAAAAAATCTAAAACCTGTGAGGATAAACATGACTGAACAAGAATTTGAAAAGCTACTTAATATAAAAACCTGCGGTGAACAAAAAGGCTTTAATGAGTCTCTTCATTATAATCGTTATGAGGCTACATCATATTTAGCCCTAGAAACATTATTTAACAATTATAAAATTAGTGAAAAAGATAGCATAATAGATTATGGATGTGGCAAGGGACGTTTAAATTTTTATGCTAACTACTTTTATAATTCCACGGTTACTGGAATAGAAATGAATACTTATTACTATAAGGAAGCTTTAGATAATAAGGAAGCCTTTATCTCAAAGCATAGGAAAGATTCTACTAAGATAAACTTTATAAACTCCTTTGCCGAAAAGTCTCCAATTTCTAAAGAAGATAATATCTTTTACTTTTTTAATCCCTTTTCAGTGCAAATATTTATTAAGGTAATTGAAAATATATTAGATTCCGCTTATGAACATGGAAAAACTGTAGATATTGTATTGTACTATCCTTCTCATGATTACATATATTATTTAGAAAATAATACTTCCTTTGACTTAATAAAGGAAATACCTATTTCTAGTCTTTACTCTAAAGATAATAGACAAGTGTTTTTAATATATAGGTTTTCCCTTTATAATTAGAATATTTTTTAAATCAATGTTAACATTGTAATATTTCATAAATATTGCAAGCAAATAAAAATAACTATCATCAAATTAAATAAATTGATGATAGTTATTTTTTCTTTATTATACTTGCTCCATCCTAGTTGCTTTAAAAGTATTTTTTTCTAAGAGATTCTTTATCTACCTTATTAATATCCGAATACACTTCTATAACGCAGTACAATCCATTATCCTTGATTATTCCATAAACACCCTCATCTAATTTAGGAAGCTCTTTAGTCACTATTCCATTAATTATTTCAAAGGTTGCAATGATTTCAGTAAGATCATCATTAAAAATCTTATAAACACCATCATTACTTCTATCCTTCATGTTGAAATTAAATATTGATTCATTTGAATTGTTTAATACAACTACTGATGGCTCAAAATTACCTGCTGAACTAGTAATATTAATTTTTTGGATTTGTTCTGATTGATCAGCTATTTTTATTAATCTATCTGTTTCTACTTTAGATATTGGTAATCCGTAAAACTGTACTTCTCTACTCTCTGATTCATCATTACTTATATCCGACTGGCTAATTTCATTTAAATCATCTACTACTTTTAAAACGCCCCTTTTCATACCCATCCAACAACTGTAGTTAATATCTTTATCATCTGAAGTGAAAGTAATAGTATTAGTTCCAGATGAAAGTTCTTTGCTTATATTTTTTGATGGTATAACTATTTCATTGTTACAAGAAGTGATTCTCTCACCTTCAATTATTATTTCTGTAGGAGTATTTTTTTGAATATAAACAATCTTTGGTGTATATCCATATCCATTAGCAGTTAGTCTTACAATTTGCTTTCCATTAACTATTTCAGCTTTATTTCCATTAGTATCATTATTAGTTTTATTTGATCCATATGAACTACTTGAAGCACCTGATGGAATATTTACTCCTAAAAGTGATAGCCCTCTCGTAGTCATAGAAACACCAAGGATGATAATTATTAATCCACTTATTTTTACTAATCTATTTGAATTCTTTCTACTTAATAAATTAGATACAAGTCCAAAACCTAGCATTAATGGAATTGTTCCTAGGGCGAAGAAAAACATAGACATAGCTCCTAATGCTATACTTCCAGTTCCTAAAGCATATAATTGCATTGTTTGTAATGGTCCACATGGCATAAATCCATTTAGTAATCCTACTACGAAGGGAGTATTATTATTTTTTACATTACAATTATTCCAAGGTAATTTAATTGTTATTTTTCTAAAGACTTTAAATCCAAATATATTCATCCCCATAATTACCATAAAACCACCTGCAATTATAGTAATTAAAGCTTGACCTCCTAGTGATAAAGATACCACCTTACCTATACCACCAACTATTCCACCTAATACTGTGTAAGAAATTAATCTTCCTAAATTATACTTTAATGCTGGTTTAAAGTTTTCAAATCTATTTCCCTTATCAATACTAATACTTTGGCTCATCATTATTCCACCACACATACCAACACAATGTAATGATGATAATACTCCAATAATAAATAAGGCTACAAATCCTACATTGCCATTTAAGCTATTAGCTATATTAAAATCCCCAGAGTTTCTTCCAACCTTTAACATTATAAATGTGATAAAAACAATACCTATAATGTAAAACAAGTCGTTATTATTTTTATCACTTATAATTGAATATCCTGCCTTTGTTAAAACAGCCTGTATTTCTTCATTGCTACATAATTCTGAATCATAAGTAATTACTATGGTAGCTTCTTTTAAACTTGCTCTGGCTGATTTTACTCCTTTTACTTTCTTTAAGCTTTTTTCAATTATCTTTTCACAAGATTCACATACCATTCCATCAACATATAGCTTTTCTCTTTTTATGCTCATAATAACCTCCTTAATTATATCTCCCACTATAATTTTTTCTATGGTTATTATATAAAAAAGATATGTAGATTATATAAAGAACAAAAATACTAAAAAGTTATTGTAAATGTACTTCCTTTACCTATTTTACTTTTAGCTTCAATCTTAGCATTGTGACTTTCTAAAATGCTTTTTACTATAGCTAAACCAATTCCATTGCCTTTAATATAATTTCGGCTTTTATCACCTCTATATAAACGTTCAAAAATATATGGTAAATCCTCTTTAGAAATACCAATTCCATTATCTCTAACTATAAATACTATTTTTTCTTCTTCCTTTTTTAAATATATATTTACTTCACCGTAATCATTAGTAAATTTAATTGCATTATTAATAATGTTAATAATTACTTGCTTTAACTTATCTTTATCACCCTTTACAATATAATTATTTTCATTTTGAATACTACAAGTTAAAGCTATATTTTTATTTTTAGCTTCTATTTTAAATTGCTTATATACTTCAAGGGTAACCTCTTCTATATCCACATCTACTAAATTTAACTTATTACTTTCTGATTCAAAAGCTTTTAATTGATCTAAGTTATTTAAAAGCTTACTAAATCTAACAACTTCACTATTTAACTTTATAAGCCTTTCAGTAGTTATTGGAAAAATACCATCTACCATTGCTTCTAAATTATTTTGCAGAATATTTAATGGTGTTCTTATTTCATGAGATATATCACTAATAAGTTTTCTTCTTAACAAATCTTGATTTTTTAACTTTTCTGCTAAGGAATTCATATTAACTTTTAAGTCATTAATTTCTTTAATTTTTGTTGTACTGTCATTTTTAATATTAAAATTACCCCTAGATAACTTTGTTGACATTTCTGAAACCTCTGAAATAGGCTTCGAAAATTGTTTTGCTAAAAAAGTACTTATTATAATACCAATTCCTATAGTTATAAATGCACTCCATATTATTACTTTATTTATAGAAGTAATAAAATTAGTATCTTCCTCTGTTAATAAAATAGGCGAATATTGTCCTATTTCTACATAACCCACTACTTTATCTTTGTTTTTTATCTCAAAAATATTTGATGTATAAAAGCCCTTTTCTTCTTTATGCATATTATTAAATGAAAAATCTTCAGTTATGTCCTTTGGATTCATTCCCCAAATTACTTCTTTATTAGAATCCATAAGAGTTAAACAATAATTATTCATAAAGGCTTCATGAATCAATTCGTTTCCAGAATTATTATCAAAGGCCCCTTCCTTTTTATATACTTCCTCAAAATAAGTAACTATTCTGTTATATCTTTTATTTTGAACTTCATTCATATAGTTTACAAACTGTTTGTTTATAGCTATATTTACAAAAATAATAATAAATACAATAGTAATAATAGAACTTATTAAAAAGCTTCCACTTAGCTTTCTTCGTATAGTGCTCAACTAAAAATCACCACCAAATCTATAACCTACCCTTGTAACAGTTATAATATATTTAGGATTTTTCGTATCAATTTCTAGCTTTTTTCTAAGATTTTTTATATGTACATCAATAGTTCTATCAAAGCCATCAAAGCTTTCTCCAAATATATTGTTAATTATTTGCTCACGAGTTAATGCTCTTCCTTTATGACTTATAAGAAGCTCTAAAATTTCAAATTCATTTGGAGTTAAGGTTATTTCATTAGAATTTAATTTTACCCTTCTTCTACTTGAATCAACTATTAATTCTCCATTATTATATAAATAATCTTCACTATTTTTTTCTATATTAAATCTTCTAAATAATGCATTTACTCTTGCAACTAGCTCCCTAGGACTAAAGGGCTTTACTAAATACTCATCTGCACCTATGTTTAAACCTTCGATTCGTGAATCTAAATCTCCCTTTGCAGTTAACATAAATATATGCACATCAGATTTTTCTCTTATAGCCTTACAAACTCTTTCACCACTTAAATCAGGAAGCATCAAATCTAATATTACTAAATCAAAGTTATTTGAAAAAAATAAATCTATAGCTTCTATTCCTCTCTCTGAGTGTACTACCTTATATCCTTCATTCTCTAAATAGGCCTTTAATACTTCAGAAACAGATATCTCATCTTCTAACAATAAAATTTTATACACAAAATCACCTCTACTAATTAACCTTTATTTAATTATAATTGTAATATATAAAGAAAATATGTATATTTGTTTAAAGGCTTAATAATTTATTTCAAACCTATATCCACGTATAATAAAATCATCAATTTTTTCTTCATAAACTCCTCATGATTTGATTCACGTATTGTAAAAGCAGCCGCTAAATCATCATTTTCTTCAATTAATGGTAAGGGCTGGCCTTACGTCATCTAATGATAACTTATATCCTATTTCTTCATAAACATCACGCTCTGCTGCAACTTGACTTGTATCTCCTGAAACAAAACTACCACCAACTGTAATATCCCACATATTAGGCATCCTTCTTTAAAAGGCTGCCTTTGTTGAACTAACATCTTTCCGTCTGAATTAAAAATACATACAGATAAGCATTGTCTATAAATTGTTATGCATGCTTTCCGGTCCTAGTTCTAGTGTACTCAAAACATAAAAAATACCCTCCACTATAAATTAATTTCTATAGTCATAGGGTATCATGGAGTTGAAAACAATTATAGATGTCATATGTTCAAGAGCTTACAATAAAAATAGCTATTATCAAGCTATAAAAATCAACTTGATAATAGCTCTATAATTTTTAATAAAGCATAGCTTTACCAATAAATTCATAAATACTAGTTGTCATATTGAATGAATCGTCTTCTTTATCTCTTCTTATTAAATCTGCTATGCCACTTATCTTCTTTTTTATCATTATTCTTAATTTTTTCAAAAATAGAGTTAGCTCTTGAGCTTAATTCATTGTGTAATAGAAGTTCATCCTTAGATAAATTATTAATTTCTTCTTCAGTTAATGTACCTCCAACACAAACCTCCTTTGATGAATTATCATCGCTAATACAAGTAATATCAAAATAATTTGGTGGATCTATAATTATTTCATCCTCCTCCATTAACTCCATTAGATATTCCTTTATATCTAAATCTAATTCATTAGCTTTTATAATATCTAATACCTCTTTAACTGTTTTATCAAAGTCAAATCCTAACATTAAAGTTCTCTGCTACTCAAAATATGGTCAAATATATCCATATTGAGAAAATTCCTTCTTCAATGAACCTCGTTTTGCCTAAGCTACTACGATTTGATATGGCTCTCCAAAGGCTTAAATTCCGAAGTTAGCCCTCCGTACATATATAAGTGCTTTTGATTTTAAGCTATCTTATATTTTTTAGCACTTTTAAGATTAATACTTGCATTTAAATCTCTATCAATAGATAAGCCACAACTACAGTTATATACTCTATCTTTAAGTTTTAAATCCTTTTTAATCTCTCCACATTGGCTACAAGTCTTACTTGATGGATAAAATCTATCAACTACTCTAAGTTCAATATTATTTTGTTTACATTTAGTAGTTAGTTTCGTTCTAAATTCAAAGAACTTTTGACTTGCTATAGCTTTAGATAAATGCTTATTCTTCATCATATTTGATACTGCTAAATCTTCAATTGTAATGTAGCTTGGCTTTTGCTTTATTATTGAAGATACTGTTTTGTTAATATAATCAGTTCGTATATTAGTTAATTTTTGATGAAGTTTTTGTACTTTGACTATTTGTTTTTGGATATTTTGACGAGTAGTCCTCCCTTCTTTTATATTTTTATTTCTTAACTTTAAACTTTCATATTTCCTTGAAAGTTTTCTTTGTTCTCTCTTTAATTTCTTTTCTACCTTTTTAACAGTAGATTTTTTATTTATATTCTTAAATTTATTTCCATCTGAACATATTGCAAACTCTTTTAACCCAACATCAATTCCTATCCCATTATTATTGGATCTAAACATCTCTATATCAATTTTTTCCACTAATATAGAAACATAGTATCTATCAGCTTTTTGGCTTATCGTACCACTTTTAACTATTGAATTAGTTGGTATATATCCAAACTCTTTAAGTTTTATCCAACCAAGAGTGGGTACTTTAACTCTATGTCTTTCTAAAGTCCAATCAGTTTTATTATTCTTAGGAAAATAAGCCTTAACATCTTGATTTTTCTTTTTCTTAAACTTAGGAAACCCCTTAGTTTTCTTAAAAAAGTCTTTAAATGCTTTATCTCCATTCATAATAGCTTGCTTAGTAGCTTTAGAAGATACTTCTTTAATCCATTGAACATCTTGATTATTAGGTATATATTCGTTATTCAACCATTTAGAAAAATCTATGCCACTTACAAACTTTCCTTCTTTCTCATAAACTTCCTTGTTGTGAGCTATATAGAAGTTATATATGAACCTTGATACACCAATAGTTTGATGTATTTTATATTTTTGCTCTTGAGTGGGATTAATCTCTATCTTATATGCTCTTTTCAACTTCTTCGTCCTCTCTGATTTTCTTCTTATATTTTCTTAAACCATATATTCTACAGCTAAATATATGAAGTATGCTTATTA
>NZ_JBOFYU010000242.1:0-58073 GCF_051654825.1 Clostridium sp. | reverse complement strand
ACACTCAAAAAACGCCTTTTTGCAAGGCTTGATTGGTGTGCAGATAAACTAAATTAAGGCATAGGTATTAATTGCTATACCTACGCCTTAGTAAAAATTATCATAGAAAGCTATTTACAGAAAAACTTTCACAGTCTCTTTAATTTAAAAATATGATAATTAATTTTTAGGACTATGACTATAAAATCATAGTCCTTTTTAGAATTACATATCCAATACGACTGACTTGACGAAAAACATATAAAATTATATTATAAAAATACCTTGACAAAACTTTATATTGAAAGTAATCATATACAAAATAAATAAGATTCAGTGTACAATATAAATATAAAACGACAGGAGTAAATTAAATGGGATTATTAAAAAATTTAGGTAAGATTGGAAGAAGAGATAGTTTACAGGAAATGGCACAATATAACAATGAATTAAATATTATAAGTTATCATAATTATAGCTTTGATTTAGATTTACTATTTGGGAATAATACTAATATTAAATTTTTTAAAATACCTAAGGAGGTATATAATAAATGAGCAAACAATTTATAGATGCTTTAATCGAAACAAAGGAATTTAAAAATTCCCTATACAGCATATTAAAACATAGCTTTTTATATCACTCAAATAAAATAGAGGGCAGTACTTTCACAACAGAAGCTCTAGCTCTTTTACTAGATAAAAATGTTGTAACTGGAAAACATACTTTAGATGATGTTCAAGAAACTGTAAACTCTAGTTACGTTTTTGATAGAATATTTGAAACTCTAAATAACAAAATTGATGACCAGTTTCTAAAGGATCTACACGCAAGACTTATGTTTAATACATCATTACATCAAAGAGGTTATGCTGGTATCTACAAAACAATTCCTAACATGATAATAGGAACTAAAGCTAAAATAGCTCAACCATTTGAAGTACAGCCTAAACTTGATGAATTACTTGAATGGTACTATAGCTTAGAAAATATAACTTTAGCTGATATAGCAAGTTTCCACTATAAATTTGAAATAATACATCCATTCCAAGATGGAAATGGTCGTATAGGAAGATTTATAATGTTAAAACAAATGTTAGAAAACAACCTACCTATAAAAATAGTATCTTGGGATAGTGAAGATCTATATAGAGAAAGTCTAAACCTATGTGATCCTGACAACCAAGATCCTTTAGCCAAGTATCTAGAAAGTCTAGAAGACTTTAGCGAAGAATATAGAATGCTTTGGGAGGTAAGATAATGGATAAAAAGGATTTTTCTGATTTAGAAGATCGAATTATGTTTACCGTTGATAATGCACTTAAAGCAATAGATTTTGCTAATTTAAAAAAAGATATTAATAATAAAACTGATGATGCTTTAAATCAATTTAAATCAAAGCTTAATGAATATAGTTTAAAGTATAAAAACTTAAATAAAAAATCTAAACGAGATATATCATCATATCTCTGTAAAAAACCAGCTGGAAGTACTTCTAGTATAGTATATATAGTTTTTGGCTTAGGTGGAACTTTACTTCATGCGTCTTCAGTATTTACATTTTTCATGTTCAAAGCCCTATTTAGCAGTACGGTTATTCCAGGAAGTAATGTTGTTTTTGGAGTTTCATTAACCTTCCTTATAATAAGTATAGGGTTATTAGCAAGGGGTATATTTTTAAGAAAAAGATTAAGTCGATTTAAGCAATATGTAAAGTTTCTTAATAATAATTACTATTTTTTAATTAAAGATTTAGCAAAATTCTATAAGCAAAAAGAAAGTTTTGTAATAAAGGATTTAAATAAAATGATTGATCTAGGTATGTTTCTTGAAGGTCATATAGATGATGAAAATACTTATTTTATGCTAACTGATGAAGTATACCGTGATTATTTAAATTTTAAAAAACAAGCACAAGAAGAAGCTTTAAATAAGCAAAAGTTAGATGATGAAATAAATAGTTCAAAAAATAGCGGAGTATTATCTACTATTAAAGCAGGTAGAGATTATATAGAACAAATAAAAGCTATAAGAAATGATATCTCCTCAGGAGAAATAACTATAAAGTTAGATAAATTAATAAGTGTTTCAAGTCAAATACTTAGCCAAGTTGAGAAAAATCCTAAAAAGATAAATGAGGTTAATAAATTTATAAATCATTATCTTCCTGTGACTATAAAATTGGTGGATTCATATAAAGATTTAAGTAGCCAATTAGTTCAAGGTGATAATATAAAAAGTGCTAAAATTGAAATTGAAAAGAGTATATATCTTATTAATAATGCTTTTGAAAATTTATTAGATGATTTATTTGAAGATGTTGCACTAGATATATCTACTGATATTTCTGTTCTTAAAACATTATTTAAACAAGAAGGACTAGCAGAAGAAGATTTTAAAAAGTAAATTTCAAATAAAAGGGAGGTAATACAATGAGTGATGATTTCAAATCAGATTCTATTAATATAAAACCTGAACTAACTTTTCAGCCATTCCAAGATGAAGTGAAAGAGGTTAATGTTCAAGAAGAAAAATTAGAAGAAAAAATAGTTGATGAAATTCAGCTTACAGATGAAGAGAAAAATATGGTCGACCAATTTGTTGATAAGATAGAAATAAATGATTCAAATTCTATACTTCAATATGGTGTAGGGGCTCAAAAGAAAATTTCTGACTTTTCTCAATCAGCATTAGATGATGTAAAAACTAAAGATTTAGGTGAAATAGGAGATATTTTATCTAGTGTGGTTTATGAATTAAAGAACTTTGAAGAATCAGAAGATAAAAAAGGAATTCTCGGATTCTTTAAAAAAGGTAAAGATAAAATTACTCAAATGAAAATAAACTATGAGAAAGTAGAAAATAATATTAGCAAAATGTGTACAGTCCTTGAAACTCATCAAATACAACTTTTAAAAGATATCGCTATGTTAGATAGAATGTATGAGATAAACAAAGTGTACTTTAAAGAACTGTATATGTATATATTAGCAGGTAAAAAGAAACTTCAAAAACTTGAAAAAGAAGAACTTCCTAAACTTAAAGAAAAAGCAAGAGTTAGTGGTAACCCTCAGGATGCTCAAGAATTAAATGACTTTATCGCTCTTTGTAATAGATTTGAAAAGAAGATTCATGATTTAGAGTTAACTAAAATGGTTTCTTTACAAATGGCACCTCAAATTCGTTTAATTCAAAATAATGATTCATTGATGGCTGAAAAAATACAATCTACAATTATAAATACTATTCCACTTTGGAAAAGTCAAATAGTTTTAGCTCTAGGGGTAGCTCATGCTAGTGATGCTGCTAAAGTTCAAAGAGAAGTAACTGATATGACAAATGAGCTTTTACGTAAAAATGCAGAGATATTAAAAACTTCAACTATAGAAACTGCAAAAGAGTGTGAAAGAGGAATTGTTGATATTGAAACACTTAGATATACTAATGAGTCATTGATTTCAACTCTTGATGAAATACTTAATATACAAACAGAAGGACGTCAAAAGCGTAGGGAAGCAGAAGCAGAATTAAGAGTTATTGAAGATCAGTTGAAAAATAAACTTTTAGATTTTAAATATTAGATATATATGTACTTTATAATAAATAATAGAAACCGTATCATAAATTATATGATACGGTTTTTTTTATATTAAATAATATTAAGCTTTAGTCATCCACAATCCATGAAGATTACAATAAGCATAAACCTCTTGTAGTTTTTCATCTGGGCATAGAGCAAAATCTACTATAGGATCTGTATTAGTTTTTAGATATTTACGTTGCGTCCCTTGAGTTGTAACAATATGAACCCAAACTATACTATGAGCATCTTCCATAGGATGTTTAATACTACCTACATCTACCTTTACACTATTTCCATTAACTGTAACTTGAGGAACATGTTTTTCTTGTGCTGCATTTGTAGAGTTAGCAATTAACTCTTTCATAGGCTTGTTATCACAAGAAATCTCACATCCATTACTTTCTATTACTTCTACTATATCCTGATTATCACTACTTATTAAAAATTTATTATTCATAAGTACAAAACCTCCATAAGCTTTTTATCTAGTATGTGTTTTTAATAAGTAATTTATCAGCTAATATTACTACTTCCACTCATTTACTTTTATTGTATAATTAGGTCCATTATTGTCAATATATATTAATGGAACTTCGCATATTCTAGTATCTGTGTGAGTTCTTAAGTACTCTACATAAACAGAAAATATCCTCTCTCCTAAAAAAGCAAACATTCTAGATTGACTTACTAAATTCTCATCTTTCTTTAACTCTTCAAACACCGAAAAAGCAAACTTCATATAATCCTCAAATATTTCTCTCTTAGTTATAAACAAGTTGCAAAAATATGCATAACTTCTATTACAAACCGTAGCCAATGACTCTGAATAATCTGGGAATTTTGTATTTATAACTTCTATCAGTTTATTTATAGGATATGTTCCATGACAAACGGTGAACTGACCATATACATTTAGATTTACATTCGCAAAATCCATTCTTGGAGGTAATACCAAGTCATATTCATCTAATAATTTTTGTAAAGTTTCATAATCCCACTTTACATCTTCAAGAGGGTTTTCTGAAAAATTTATATCTTTTTCGAAACATAAGTATCTTCTATAGTGAAAAAAGCCTATATACTTTGCTTTAAGATCATTTTTTAAAGCCCAGTAAAAAGTAGTATATTCAGCATATAAGTCATTTTCATTAGCCATGTTATCTCCTGTATCTGCTGTTAAAAGGTTTAGCCCATAGTCTTTTGGAGAAATGTGAGTAAACACATCTGATATTAATTGAACATAAGGTTTATGATGAAGTACATATATACTTATTGGATTTTCACTTTTAAAATTATTCATTTATAAATCAATCCTTTCTCATTATTAAACTAATTCCAAAATATATTTATAAAACACAGATATATTTATATATGTTTTAAAGAGTATTTTTTCTATAATAGATTTCTAATTACTTAGCTATATTTATTTAAGGTAACTTTGACTCTTTTTACACATATATTAAAAATGTAATAAAAAATACTTATTTATATTGGGTGATTATATGCAAAAAGACTTTTGGAAGGACAAAACTGTTTTGGTTACAGGACACACAGGCTTTAAAGGCTCTTGGATGTGTGCCTATTTACTAGAACTCGGCGCTCATGTTATTGGATATTCACTAGACCCTAAACATGAAAAAGATAATTATAATTTATGCAACTTGAAAGATAAAATAGTAGATGTTAGAGGCGATATTAGAGATTTAGATAGTATGAAAGAGGTCTTTGATAAACATCTTCCAGATATAGTGTTTCATCTTGCTGCACAACCACTGGTTATAGATTCTTATAAAGCACCTTATGATACCTATGAAATCAATGTACTTGGGACTTTAAATGTTCTTGAGTGCATAAAAAGTATACCTAAAAAAAGTATTGGTGTAATGATAACTACAGATAAATGTTATGAAAACAAAGAACATCCATGGGGTTATAGAGAAAATGATACCCTAGGAGGTTATGACATGTACAGTTCTTCTAAAGCTTGTTGTGAAATTTTAATAAGTTCTTTTAGAAATTCATTTTTAAATACAAAAGATTATGATAAACATGAAAAAGCTATAAGCTCTGTTAGAGCTGGAAATGTTATTGGTGGTGGTGATTGGTCTGAATATAGACTAATACCAGACTGTGTAAAAGCTCTAGAAAATAATGATAAGGTTACTATAAGAAGCCCTCATAGCGTTCGACCTTGGCAACATGTGCTAGAACCTGTTGGTGGATACATATTACTTGCTGAAAAAATGTATGCAAATCCATTAAAATATACAGGTGCTTATAACTTTGGTCCAAATATGAATGAAGTTGTTACAGTAGAAGATTTAGCTAAGAAGATTGTTAAAGCTATTAATAAAGAAGATTTATTAGTAATTGAAGAAAATAATGATTTTCATGAAGCAAATTTATTGTTTTTAGATATTTCCAAGGCTAAGTTTGAACTTGGCTGGAAACCAGTTTTAGATATAGATCAAACTATAGATTTTACTAT
The DNA here is from genome assembly GCF_051654825.1 of Clostridium sp. Taxonomy (GTDB): domain Bacteria; phylum Bacillota; class Clostridia; order Clostridiales; family Clostridiaceae; genus Clostridium. The sequence continues at coordinate 52,023 of NZ_JBOFYU010000242.1, read as the reverse complement.
GGATTGGTATAAAAACTACACAAATCAAGATCCATATGATATTTGTAAAAAACAAATCCAATCTTATCATATGCTATTAAACAAATAGAGGTATTATTATGAGCAAATTTATTGTTACAGGAGCTACTGGTTTTGTTGGTAGTAATCTATGTAAAAGGTTAATATATGATAATCATGAGGTTCATGTTATCTGTAGAGAAAACAGCAATTTAAGTAGTCTAGATGATATCCTAGATAAAGTAAATATCTTTAGATATGGTGATGATATAAATACTTTAATAGATTACTTTAAAAATATAAAAGCTGACTGTGTATTTCATCTGGCATCTTTATTTATAGCTGAGCATAGTAGCAAAGATGTATCTAATTTAATAGATAGCAATATTAAGTTTTCAACAGAAATTTTAGAGGCTATGTATTTATCAAACACTAAAACAATAGTAAATACAGGTACTTCTTGGCAACATTTTGAAAATGATGATTATAATCCAGTTTGTCTATATGCTGCTACAAAGCAAGCTTTTGAAGCAATTCTAACTTATTATGTTAATGCTTATGATTTTAAAGCTATAACACTAAAATTATTTGATACTTATGGTGAAACTGATAAGCGAAATAAGCTAATCAACAATCTTAAAAATATAGCTCTTAATAAAACCGAGTTAAACATGTCTAATGGCTATCAAAAAATTGATTTAACTCATGTGGAAGATGTTATCATTGGATTTTTACATGCCTTTGATTTAACTCGTACTGGTAATTTTGAAAATAATAAAAGTTACGCAGTTTGCACAGGTAGAACAACTACACTCAGAGAGCTAATTAAAGTTTTTGAAGAAGTAAATAATTTAAAATTAAATATAAATTGGGGAGCTCGACCTTACAGATTTAGAGAGGTTTTAATACCTTGGGACAATTATACTATGCTTCCAGAATGGAAAAGTACTATTTCATTAGAAGAGGGGGTAGCTAGAATTGGAAAAAGCACTTAGAAATGATATTTTAGATTTGGTAAAAAAGTATTACGATGAGGTTTTTGCTAAAGAAGAAGGTTGGAGTGAAGGTAAAAAAATAAATTATTCAGGAAGATGTTTTGATGAAGAAGAGTTAGTTAACTTAGTAGATTCATCACTAGATTTTTGGCTTACAGCTGGAAGATATGTTGATAAATTTGAAAAAGACTTCGCCAACTTTATAGGCGTTAAATATTGCTCTACTACAACTTCTGGATCTTCTGCTAACTTACTTGCTTTTATGGCACTAACTTCGCCTAAATTAGGTGATAAGCGTATAAAAAAAGGTGATGAAGTTATTACCGTTGCCGCAGGTTTCCCAACTACTATAGCTCCTATAGTTCAATATGGTGCTATTCCTGTATTTGTTGATGTTGATATTCCATCATATAATATAAAAGTTTCTGAACTTGAAAAAGCATTATCACCTTTAACTAAATGTGTAATGATAGCTCATACTCTAGGAAATCCATTTGATTTACAAGCTGTAAGAGAGTTTTGTGATAACCATGATCTATGGCTTATAGAAGATAACTGTGATGCCTTAGGTTCTAAGTATTTATACAATGGAGAGTTAAAATATACTGGTACTGTTGGTCATATAGGTACTTCTAGTTTTTATCCTCCACATCATATGACTACAGGTGAGGGTGGTGCTATTTATACAAACTCTCAACTTTTAAATAGATTAATCGAATCTTTTAGAGACTGGGGAAGAGATTGTTACTGCAAATCTGGTTATGATAATACATGTAAACATAGATTTAGCATGAAGTTTGGAGATTTACCTATGGGATATGACCATAAGTATGTATATTCTCATTGGGGATACAACTTAAAAATGACTGAAATGCAAGGTGCTATAGGTTGCGCTCAAATAAAAAAAGTAGATGATTTCAGTGCTAAAAGAATTGCCAACTGGAATAAATTAAGAGATGGCTTAAAAGATTTACAAGACTACTTTATATTGCCAGAGGCTAGTGAAAATGCTATACCTAGCTGGTTTGGTTTTATGTTAACTATAAAAAATGATGCTATTGATAGATTAGAGCTATTAAAATATCTAGAAGATAATAATATTCAAACAAGATTATTATTTGCAGGTAATATCACTAGACAGCCTTTGTTTAAAGAAGTTCGTGAAAGTGGAAATTATAGAATCGTTGGAAACCTTGAAAATACTGATATTATAGCTGAAAATTCATTCTGGGTAGGTGTTTATCCAAAACTAACAGATGATATGCTTGAGTATATGATAAAAACAATTAAAGATTTTGTTAAAAAAGTAGAGGCTAAAAATGTTTAATTTAAATATGATAGATATAGAGGGGTGTTATCTTATAAGTCCAAACACCTTTGAAGATTTAAGAGGTAGTTTTACTAAAATCTTTCATGATGATTTTTTTATAGAAAATAATCTAAGAACTGATTTTACAGAAGAGTACTACTCTATATCAAAATATAATGTATTTAGAGGTTTGCATTTTCAATATCCACCTATGGACCATGCTAAGATGGTAACTTGTTTAAGCGGGAAAGTTTTAGATATAATAGTTGATTTAAGAAAAGATAGTAAAACTTATTTAAAAACTTATAGTATTGAACTTAGTAGTGAAAATAGAAATCTACTATATCTACCTAGTGGTATAGCTCATGGATTTTTAGTTACGTCTAAAGAAGATGCTTTGATGCTTTACAAAGTTACTAGTGTGTTTTCAAAAGAGCATGATGGTGGGGTTAATTATGAATATATAAAAGATTATCTTCCTAATTTTGAAAATTTAATTATATCTGATAAAGATTTAGAACTACCACTACTTAAGGATTTTGAAAATCCATTTTAAATAATACATCGGGAGTGAATATGTATGAAGGTAGTTATTTTGGCTGGAGGCTTTGGAACTAGAATAGGCGAGGAGACAGCAGTTATTCCAAAACCTTTAGTTCCAATAGGTGATATGCCTATACTGTGGCATATTATGAAGATTTATTCAACTTATGGTTTTAATGACTTTATTATTTGTTTAGGTTATAAAGGTAATTGTATAAAGGAGTTTTTCTCTAAACTTAAAATGTTTGAATCTGATGTTACCTTTGATTATAGTAATGGATTTAATATGACTTTTCATAATGAACCTAAAAATCCTTGGAAGGTTACTTTAGTGGATACTGGTTTAAATAGTATGACAGGTGGAAGATTAAAGAGAATAGCTCATCTTATAGGTGAAGATGATTTTATGTTTACTTATGGTGATGGTTTATCTAATATAAATCTTAATGAACTTATTAAATCTCATAAAGAAAGTAATCAGCTAGCTACTGTAACTGCTGTAAGGCCTGTTGCTAGATTTGGTTCTATGGTTTTAGAAAATGGTAGTGTTACTGAGTTTAAGGAAAAGATAACAGGGGATCATGAGTGGATAAATGGTGGTTTCTTTGTTGCAAATTATAAGATATTTGATTATATAGATGGTGATAGCTGTATTTTAGAGCAAGAACCTTTAAGAAACTTAGCTACTGATGGGCAGTTAAATGCTTATAAACATACAGGTTTTTGGCATCCTATGGACACTTTAAAAGAAAAAAATTATTTAAATGATTTATGGAATAGTAATAAAGCTGAATGGAAAATTTGGTAATATTTAATAGTAAAGGGTATGTAATTTCTTACATACCCTTTTTAAGCTATTATATTTAATTTTCTCTTGATTTATTAAGTTATAATTATACTTATAAAATTTCAACTATAGAAATACTTGCATTTAATAATGTAAGTGTTCCCGATGCAACTGTAGTTGCTAAATTAAGTGTAGAAGATGATGCGCCTACTGTAATTATTGTACTTCCTGCTGAACTTATAAGTTGTGCACCTGAGTTGCTAGCTATACTTTCAGTTATTGGTGCTCCATCTAAAATTAGCCCAGCTGAAATAGAACTATTTGCTGTACTACCTTGTGTTCCTGCATTTACAACATATGATACATAGTAGCTATGGTTAGGTGCCAGAGTTATTGTATCTGTAGGTGTACTTCCTGTTATGTCTCCACCATTTGATGCGATAGGTTTATCAAAGGTTATGTTTGTTTGAGCATTTGGTAATATTGCTGTTGCCTGTGAGGCTCCTATTGCTAAAAATTGATTTGTAGAAGTTACTCCAGTACTTCCTGTTGCCCCTGTATCTCCTGTTGCTCCTGTACTTCCAGTTGCTCCTGTACTTCCTGTTGCCCCTGTATCTCCTGTTGCCCCAGTGCTTCCTGTTACTCCAGTACTTCCTGTTGCCCCTGTACTTCCTGTTGCTCCAGTACTTCCAGTTGCCCCAGTACTTCCTGTTGCTCCAGTACTTCCTGTTGCTCCAGTGCTTCCTGTTGCTCCAGTGCTTCCTGTTGCTCCTTGTAATGAACTTAACCATTCTTGTTCTGTTCCTGTGTATCCATTTATTATAGCTATTTCATATGCAGATAAACCTCTTATACCAGTAGCACCTGTTGCTCCAGTTGCTCCAGTGCTTCCAGTTGCTCCTGTTGCTCCTTTTGATGCTAATAATGTATAATCAGGTGAACTTCCTGGTGTTCCTTGTGGATTAGGTGTATTCACTACATATGCAGACCCATTATATAAAATAACTTGACCTGGTTGATATCCTGGTGAATTAGCTGGATTAAACCCTGTTGCCCCTTGCAATCCTGCTCCCGTTGCTCCTGTTGCTCCCGTCGCTCCTGTTGCTCCTCCAGCTATAAATAAACTATAATCAGCTGAACTTCCTGGTGTTCCTTGTGGATTATACGTATTTACTATATAAGCAGACCCATTATATAAAATAACTTGACCCGGATAATACCAAGGTGCATTATTTGGATCAAAAGTAGTTGCTCCTTGTAATCCTACACCAGTAGCTCCTGTTGGACCAGTAGCTCCTGTTGCTCCTACTGGCCCTGGCGGACATATTTTTTGACTACATCCACATTGCTGGTCACAGTTACATGTGTCATTGCATACATTAGTGCTACATCCACAAGAGTTATAATTATGTGCTCCATAATTAGATGAGTTAGTTTGAAGTGTATAGTTTTCTTGATTTGCTCCAGATTGCCATAGGTTAGAGTTATTTATAGGATTATTATCATAGGTATAGTTTGTTGGCTTTACAATATACTTGTTGTTTAAATTGTAGTCTTGACCTGACATATTTTCACTCCTTAATAATATTTATAATGATATCAATAGCTAATAATTTTAGTGCATATATTATTACTTTCTGATTCTCCTATAGATTTGATTATTGTACTATTGTACTGAACTGAGTATTCATATTCTACTAACGCTCTATTACAAACAATACATGCTAAGGAATTGCTTGGAATTATAGTTTCAAATTCTATAATTAGAATTGTATTTTTAGGAATAGTACCTAAGTTTACTCCATTTGATAATGATTCAACTTGTGCTGGAACTCCATTTATATATATTGTATTGTCTTTTAGTGCTAGCATTGCCGGTAGTGTGTCATAAAAGATAACATTTGTTATATCTACATTACTGTTATTTTTTATATTTACAGAATATCTTAGTGTATCTCCTTTGCTTACGCATACTTTATCTGCACTTTTTGTAGTACATACATCAATTTTTATAATAGGTATATTTACACCTTCTACATTGAAATTATAACCTGAACACATATCATCTTTATACTTTATGTTAATAATATTTTGAACATAGTCATCTTTACAACATTGATTAAATTGTGCTTTATATTTTATATATATAGTTTTTTGAGGCAGTATTGATGGTATCACAAGTGATATATTATTTTGAGTACATTTGATTCCTATAATTGAATTACTATCATCTATTATTAGTGATAAACAGTTGTCTATATCTATATTTATACATACATTTTGGGCTTCTTCATCTCCCATATTTGATATAGCTAGAGAGTATTCCACTGTATCAGGTAGACAAGACATTAAATAGTTTTTGTTTGATGTTTCATTTACTCTAATATCTATCATAATTTCCCTCCTTCCTTGGTAGTTCAACTTAATAATATAAATTAAGGACTACATTCTATAATATGATTTATTCATTTTGAGTGCTATTAATATGGTTTAAATATATATACTAAATGTAATTTGTTATATTTTATAAAATTATACATTGATTTATATAAAAAGCTGTAGATATAGTTATTTTTATGTGTATATATCTACAGCTTAAAGTTGAAATTTTTATTTATGTTTAGTTAATAAAATTATGATAGTTCTACTATAGTTATAGCTATATTAGAGTCATTATTTCCTTGCTGTGAAGCCGGAAATACTGCCCCCGTATTTATACTTCCTATTTGTAAAGTTCCTTGACTTCCTCCTGTACATATTATAGAACTTCTACTTCTGTTTGGTCTTTCTGTTGAACCTAATACACTAAAATCATTTACCGCAGATCCTGCAACTGCAGATCCATTTAAAAATAGTGTTACATAATAAGATGTTGCTAGTGGAGGGTTTTCATTTGCACTCCATGAAACAAGGTAGCAATGATTTGCAGCTAGTGTAATATCTGTAGATCCAGCTGTATGTGCAATGTCAGTACCTATTATTACTACATTTGTATCTAATGGTACTGGTTGATTTGCTGATGTTGACGTAAATGCTGCATTATTTGTAATATAAGCATAGTTATATGAAAATACACCAGTACTTCCAGTAGAACCTGTTTCGCCTGTTGCTCCAGTGGCACCTGTTTCACCTGTTGCTCCAGTTGCTCCTGTTACTCCAGTTGCTCCTGTTGCACCTGTTTCACCTGTTACTCCTGTTTCACCTGTTGCTCCAGTGGCACCTGTTTCGCCTGTTGCTCCAGTGGCACCTGTTTCGCCTGTTGCTCCAGTGACACCTGTTGCACCTGTTTCGCCTGTTGCTCCAGTGGCACCTGTTTCACCTGTTACTCCTGTTTCGCCTGTTGCTCCAGTGGCACCTGTTTCGCCTGTTGCTCCAGTGACACCTGTTGCACCTGTTGCACCTGTTTCGCCTGTTGCTCCAGTGGCACCTGTTTCGCCTGTTGCTCCTGTTACTCCAGTGGATCCTGTTGCACCTGTTTCGCCTGTTGCTCCAGTGGCACCTGTTTCGCCTGTTGCTCCTGTTACTCCAGTGGATCCTGTTGCTCCTGTGGCACCAGTAGAACCTGTTGCACCTGTTACTCCAGTTGAACCTGTTGCACCTGTTTCTCCTGTTACTCCAGTTGCACCTGTGGCACCTGTTTCGCCTGTAGCTCCTGTTACTCCAGTGACACCTGTTTCGCCTGTGGCTCCTGTAGCTCCTGTAGCTCCTGTTTCACCAGTGGCTCCAGTGGCACCTGTTTCACCAGTAGCACCTGTTACACCTGTTGAACCTGTTACTCCAGTAGCACCTGTTTCGCCTGTAGCTCCTGTAGCACCTGTTGCACCTGTTGCTCCTGTAGCACCTGTTACTCCAGTGACACCTGTTTCGCCTGTGGCTCCTGTAGCTCCTGTTTCACCAGTAGAACCTGTTACACCTGTTGAACCTGTTACTCCAGTAGCACCTGTTTCGCCTGTAGCTCCTGTAGCACCTGTTTCACCAGTGGCTCCTGTTGCTCCTGTTACTCCAGTGACACCTGTTTCGCCTGTGGCTCCTGTAGCGCCTGTAGCGCCTGTTGTTCCTGTCGCTCCTGTTGCTCCAGTGGCACCTTTTGCTGCTAATAGTGTATAATCAGGTGAACTTCCTGGCGTTCCTTGTGGATTGGATGTATTTACTACATATGAAGACCCATTATATATAACTACTTGTCCTTCCATGTATCCAGATGAATTCGCTGGATTATATCCAGTTGCTCCTTGTAATCCTGCTCCTGTAGCTCCAGATATTCCTGTAGCTCCAGTTGCACCTGTTACTCCTTTTGATGCTAATAGAGTATAGTCCGGTGAACTTCCCGGTGTTCCTTGTGGATTTGCAGTATTTACTACATATGAAGATCCATTAAATATAACTACTTGCCCTGGAAGGTATTGTGGTGAATTTATTGGATTATATCCAGTCGCTCCTTGTAGTCCTGCGCCTGTAGCTCCTGTTGGTCCTGTTACTCCTTGAGAAATAAATAAGCTATAATCAGGTGAGCTACCTGGTATTCCTTGTGGATTATATGTGTTTACTATATATGAAGATCCATTATATAGAATTACTTGGCCTGGATAGTACCAAGGTGAATTATTCGGATCAAAAGTAGTTGCTCCTTGTAATCCAACGCCTGTTACTCCTGTAGCACCCGTTGGTCCTGTTGGTCCTAATGGACCCGGAGGACAGATTTTCTGACTACATCCACTCTCACTCTCACAACTACATATACTATTGCATATACTATTTTTGTTAATATCACAACCACACGTCGATGAATTTGTTGCAACTTTTTTATCATAAGTACAGTTAGATGGCTTTATAACATATTGATTATTACCGTTATAATATTGTTCTGTCATATTTTCACTCCTCAATCATATTTATAATAATCTTGTTAAGTTATATCTAAAGTATCTATATATACGATATTTTATTTTATTTAAAATCTTTACATAGCCTTCCTTATACCACTTATTAAATTATAATTAGAGGGCGAATCTATAATAATTTAAATTCCCCCCTTTATAGTATGATTAATTTTATCTTAGTGCGATTAATATAAAGCTAATAAATTTTATAGAATTTCTATTATTGATATATTTGCATTTAGTAATGTAAGTATTCCTGATTCAACCATAGTTTCTAAATTAATATACTAAATCCTTTATGGTAACATTAAATTTTTACTATTCATATATTTAAATAGCTCTATTTTTACAATTTTATACTTTTTTCGACCTCATTAAAAGTAGAGCTTATTTAAGCTTTATAAGCTAAAAATATATTGAAAGGAGTAAATTTTATGATTATGCGTGGTTGCAATTGTAATTCTCCTGGATGTACAGGATGCGTAGTCAGATGCCCTTATAGTAAAGTAGGTCCTACTGGTCCTATTGGCCCTACTGGCGTAACTGGTCCTACTGGTATTGGCATAACCGGTCCTACTGGTCCTACCGGCCCTTGTTGTACAGGTCCTACAGGTCCTACTGGCAATATAGGTCCCACTGGGTTAAGTGGTCCTACTGGTTCAACCGGACCTTGTTGTATTGGTCCTACTGGACCTACTGGTAGCATAGGGATGAAAGGAAACACTGGAATTACAGGACCTCAAGGTATCAAAGGTGTTGTAGGTGCTACTGGAGATACTGGCCCTTGTTGTACTGGGCCTACTGGTGTCACAGGTGCTACTGGCCCTTGTTGCACTGGCCCTACTGGCGTCACAGGTGCTACTGGCCCTACTGGCTCTTGTTGTATTGGTCCTACTGGACCTACTGGATTACAAGGTCTAATTGGAGATACTGGTCCAATTGGAAATATTGGTAATACAGGTGCTACTGGTCCTTGCTGTAGTGGCCCTACTGGTCCTACTGGCTCTACCGGACTTACTGGTCCTACTGGATTAGGTTTACCTTTAAGTTATATAAATGCTTCATCTAACTCATTAGCTTACCTTCGAAATGTTCCTATTAGCCTTATTACACTAAACTCTTATGGTTCTTCTGATATAGCTGTATTTGGCTCTAGCTTAATCCTATTAACTAAAGGTGAGTATTTAGTTAAAACAAATGCAAGTTTCACAAGTACTCAGACAGTACTTTTAAATTCTCAACCTGTAACTTATCAAATAGTTCAGTTACCAGGAACTATTCTTGCTGAATCTACAAATTCTAGTATACTAAACAATTTAGCAGGACCTGTAAGTACTGGTACCATTGTTATGGTTTCTAATCCTCCAATATTTTTAAATTTTATTGTATCTAGTACTTCTGGAAATATTGTTGATTTTAATGTTCAAGCTATAAAAATAGGTTAATTGAAAAGAATTTTAAATTCTATATTGAAAGGAGAAAGAATTATGAGTGGCTGTAATAATAAGGATTGTACTAGTTCAAATGTTTTGAATTGCCTTAAGATTTGTCAGCCTGGTATAGTCGGTAAATCTGGTAGAGTAGGAGATACCGGACCTACTGGCCCTACTGGAACCACTGGTGTACTTGGACCTACTGGTCCTACTGGAGCTTGTTGTGCTGGACCTACTGGTCCTACTGGCTCTACTGGTTCTATAGGTAGTACTGGCCCTACCGGCCCTACTGGAACTTGTTGTACTGGCCCTACTGGCCCTACTGGTTCTGTAGGAATTACCGGTGATACTGGTGCTACAGGTACTAAAGGTGATATAGGAGATACAGGACCTACTGGTCCTTGCTGTACTGGACCTACTGGTTCTACTGGTATTACTGGCCCTACTGGAACTTGTTGTAGTGGAGTTACTGGTCCTACTGGCCCTACTGGCCCTACTGGAACTTGTTGTAGCGGTCCTACTGGACCTACTGGTCCTCAAGGTACTACTGGACCTCAAGGTGATATTGGTTTAGCTGGCCCTACTGGCCCTACCGGAACTTGTTGTAGTGGAGCGACTGGACCTACTGGTCCTACTGGTGTTGCTGGTTCACAAGGTATAGGTATTCCGTTAAACTATAGTAATATAATAACTCTAGATACAACTTATACCCAAAATACGCCTATAAATCTTGTAAGTTTTAATTCATCTTTAACCCTAGATATTAGTGTATCTGGTCCAAATTTAACGTTACTATCTCCAGGTAAGTATTTTATAACTACAAATGCCTCTTTAACTAGCTTAAGTTCTACTTCAATTAATTCACAAGCTGTTGTTTATGAAATTTTACAACAACCTGCTATTTCATTAGCTAAATCTATAAACAGTAGTATTTTAAATGGTCTAGCAGGACCTGTTGAAACTTCAACTGTTATAGATGTTTCTAGTGGATCTGTTATATTAAATTTTGTAGTTTCTAGTACTTCTGGAAATATTATTGATTTTTCAGTTCAAGTTATAAAAATTGGATAACTTAAAAAATTCTATTTGAAAGGAGTCTATTTATTATGAGTAATTGTGCTGGTTCAGACAATTTAAAATGTAATTTTAAGTGTCCTACGGGGCCTACTGGACCTACTGGTTCTACTGGTCCTACTGGCTCTATTGGTGTTAGTGGACCTACTGGTTCTACTGGTCCCACTGGTGCGACTGGGCCTTGCTGTACTGGACCTACTGGTTATACTGGTGCGACTGGTATTATTGGATCTACTGGTTATACCGGACCTACTGGGCCTTGTTGTACTGGGTCTACTGGGCCTACTGGTTTAACTGGTGCGACTGGTATTACTGGTGCTATTGGTATCATCGGAGATACTGGCCCTACTGGCGCGACTGGGCCTTGTTGTAGCGGTCCTACCGGACCTACTGGTATCACTGGTGCGTCTTGTGTAGGATCTAATTGTCCTACTGGTCCCACAGGACATATTGGAGCAACTGGAGCTCCATGTAGTGGAGTAAGTTGTCCACCTGGCCCTACTGGCGCTATTGGTAACAAAGGGGCTACTGGTCCCACTGGTGTTACTGGCCCTACTGGTCCTACTGGCCCTGCTTGTACTGGACTTATTTGTCCTGCAGGACCTACTGGTTCTATTGGTAGTATTGGAATCACTGGTGTTACTGGAGTTGGCTTCCCTCTAGGTTCTATTAATATTTCAACAACTTCTTCATCTTATTTAATAGGTATACCAATAACTCCAACTGTAACTACTTCTAATGGTACTGATTTTACTATTGTTGGATCTGATGTTATATTAAATAATTCTGGTGTTTATTTAGTAAGTGCCAATGCTAGTTTCACAAGCTCTATAACTCCAGGTATAAATTCTTCTCCTGTAGTTTTTATAATTAAAAATGGTATAAATACACTTGCTAAATCTACTAATAGCAGTTTATTAAATAACCTATCTGGGCCTGTTAGTTTAAGTACTATAGTTACAACTAATGTTGTTCCTTACACTTTGAATTTCCTAGTTTCTTCTACTTCTGGAACTATTACAGATTTTAATGTAAGGATAGTAAAAATAGGTTAAAATAAGTTTTTAGGGGCTAAATTTAATTAGCCCCTTTTTTCACTATATAAATTTACTTAATATATCGTTTTTTATATTATCACTATTTATAATTTGTTCTGTTTTTAAATGATAATAATCATATTTAGCAAATACACTATATGCATTTTTCCCATGTATATTCCATATAAAATTATATCCATCTATATATTCATATCTATACTTCATAATATCAAAATGAGATAAATCTGTAAGATATTCTAGTGGGGTCATAGGTAGTGTATAATATTTTACTGCTTCCTCATCTAACTTATATATTAAAGTATAGAATGTAAAAGACATATGCCATATTTTAGCAATTCGATTATTTACACTATCATACATATAACCATAGTTACAAGTTAAGGCTTCTGTATCATCCTTTATTTGTATATTGTGTAGCGTTTCTATAAATGTGTTTATATACAAGTCATCACTATCTAACCTAGTCAAATATAATCTATCGTATCCCTTACTTAAATCATCTATAGTATATTCATACTTACTTTTTGGAACAAACATAATGTTCTCAGGCAATGTTCCTCTTTTATTTATTGCATCTTGTATATATACTTCTGTAGAATCATCATAAGCATATACAGCTATAAAATCTTGATTTGTTTGTTTTTTTAAACATTTTAATGTATATTTATAAAAAATATCCATTCTTTCTTCTATCCAATCAATATTTTTTCTGATTTCTTGTGTACTTGCATACGCGCTGTTTCTTTCACCTTGCATTATATTAAACTTAGATGTTACTATTATTTTTTTCTTCAATTAATTACCTCCATTCGAATAGTTTTAATTGTTTCAAATTTATATTATGGTTACTTATATGTTTTCGTTATGTTTTTTACAAATTTATACATATCAATTAAGTCTAACATGCATTTTTCTTTATTAAACTTTAAATCTATCCAGGACTCATTATTAATAAGTAAATCATTATCATATTTTGAATCTAAAGCCATATATAAACTTTCTTTGAAACTACGATTAACATACTTTGGTATTTCATGTTCTCCAAAATATGTGTTATACATCATTTCATAGTTATCAGGTTCTATAATTCCTGCATATCCCATACTTCCTATTGCTATACATGTAGCCCCACAGCTTAATCCCTCTAATATTACTCTACCTGTACCCACTACTATACAACTTTCCTTAAAATAATCTTGAGGATAGTATACACTTCCTGTTGAGTGTATACAGTTTCTTCCTAATGATTCATTCATACTTTGTATATAAAAATCAATGTTTCTTTTACGTACCCCATCTCCTATTAAAATAGCATGCACATCTTCTCTTTCTTTTGCTACCTGATAAAATTCAAATAAAAATCTTTCTGCTAGTATTCCTTTTGAACTACTTAATCTACTACAATAAGTTATTAATTTAATATTTTTATTAATGTTAAGTTTTTTCCTTATATCTACTGTTTTATATTCATTTACAGTAACAAAGTTTGGTATAACCTCTATACTTATACCTGTGTCTATTCCTAAAATCTTAATTACTTCTTTTTTTATAGGATAACTTACACAAATTATTCCTAATGAATTTTTGCACATCTTTATAACTTTCTCATCATAAAACATTCCATGTAAAGTTACTATATAGTTAATGTCATATTTTCTTTTCATCTGATTAGCTATTTCTATACTCTTTGATAAATGTGCATGTATAGTTTCAATACTATTTAAGTGAATATATTCTTTTACTTTTTCACAAATACAGTTTAATTTATCATTAAAATCTAGGTGTATTACTTTTATATCTATATCTTCGAATACACTCTTCATTTCATCAGTTCCTGATATAACAGTTATTTTAAAATTTTTTTTCATTAATTCTTTAGATATGCTTAATATATGTGTAGCCGTTCCACCTATATTTAAGTCATCCACTATCATTAATATATTCATTATTTTACTTCCCTCTAATTTAATTTTATTCATTAATATCATATTATCATCCTTAATCATATATTAACTTTATAGTGAAATATTTATTTCATATCTTATATGAAGGAGTGGCTGTATGTTATATAAAAGAGAAGAAGATTTAGTAAGTATAATTGTAACTAACTATAATAATGAAAATTATATAGAAGATTGTCTAGATGGCATATTAAACCAAACATATAAAAATATTGAAGTCATATTAGTAAATGACGCATCTACAGATAATAGCCTAGATATTATACATGATTGGATAGATTATAACTTTCATTCGTTTGATAACAAAGACTATTTAACAGTTATTAATTTACCTAGAAATGTTGGATTTTCTGGAGCTGTAAGTGTGGGCCTTTTCATGTGTAAAGGAGAATTTATAGCATTCCATGATGGTGATGATATATCTGTTGAAAATAGAATAGAAAAGCAAGTTGAGTACTTAAAGAACAATCCTAATATAGGTGTTATAGGAAGTAATTATTCTGTTTTTTCAAATGAAGATCCTACTCCTAAAATATTACCTAATGGATTAGCGTATAGCGTTGAACATATAAAAGATATTTACTCTAAAGGTGGTAACTGCGTTTGTTATGGTACTCTAATGATTCGTGGAGATATATTTGATAAAATTGGTGGTCTCTCTAGAAAACTACCTTTAGTTGAAGATTATGAATTTATAACTCGATTACTACCTTTTGGTGTAAATAACTTGACTGATATACTTTATAACTATAGAGTTCATCAAAAACAAAGATCTAGAGGTTTATATAAATCTAATAATATTGAATTAGATAATTCTAATTTAAATGTATTACTAGTACTTGATAGATTTAATATAGGTGGTACTGAAACACATGTATTATCATTAGCTAAAGAACTTATTTCACAAGGTGTATCAGTTGTTTTAATAGCTGATGATGGCCCTTTATCTGTGGAGTTTGAAAAGCTTGATTGTAAAATTTATAATGTTGACTTTCCACTTCATATTATTACTGATTTAAATCAAAAAAGTAGATATATGAATAGAATAACTCAAATTATAAAGGAAGAAAAAATAACTATTGTTCATGCACATCAGTCTCCTTCAGGATCTATATGCATTGATTTATGTAAAGATCTTGGTATACCATGTGTGTTCACTGTTCATGGACTTTATTACCAAGATATAGCTTATGATAGACTTCAATTAGTAGATTCTGTTATAAGTGTAAGTCAACCGGTTTATGATTGGCTATTAGGCTACAATATACAATCTACTGTTATTCCTAATGCCGTTGATTTTGATAAATCATTATGTTTATCTTGTAATTCATCTATACGATCTGATTTAAACATAGATGAAGATGCATTAATTGTTCTTTATTGTAGTAGAATTGCCTGGGGAAAAACTGCTGTTGCAGAAAATCTAATACGTGTTTCTAGAGATCTTAGAAGGCTAGAAAACTTAAATATACATGTTCTAATCATTGGTGATGGCCCTGATTTAGATAAAGTAACTGCTTCTGCTCAAAGAGCTAATACTATATTAGGAAAAGAGTATATACATGTATTAGGACCTAAAACCGATTTAAATGATTATTATTTGGCATGTGATTGTGTTGTAGGAACTGGCCGTGTTGCTATAGAGGCTATGTCTTTTGGAAAACCAATAATAGCATCTGGTAATCATGGTTATTTTGGTATACTAAATGAAAATAATTTAGATAACTCTTGGAGAGTTTATTTCGGTGATCACGAGTCTAGTAAGATAAATAATGCTTCTTACTTATATAAAGATTTAAAATATATATATAACCATAAAGAAAGTCTATCTAGCTTATCTACAGCTTGTACTACCTGGGGTAAGAATAAGTTTGATGTAAAAATTATTATTGAGGATATATTGCAAGCTTATAGAAATTCACTATCTAATTACAATCCTACTTTTAGAAAATAATTTAATGTATGGAGGTTTTTATGAAGAAAATTTTATATATAGGTTGGGTTGGGTTCAATAATATTGGTGATGAACTTATGCTTGAAATATTCAGAGATTTATGTAATAAATACCTACCTTCTTCTGATTTTGAACTTATACCAACCTATAATTATGTTGATTCTTATAATCTAAGTGAATTTGATGTTGTAGTCCTTGGAGGCGGTTCAATTTTATTAGATGGATATATAAATATATTGTATAATGCTATAAATCTTGGTAAAAAAGTTATGGTATGGGGAAGTGGATATGATTGGGCTGAAAAAGATTTTATCGATTTATTAGAATCATCTGAGTCCCCTCCATATTTATTTTCAGACTCAACAGAGTTTAAATTGAACGAGATATCGCTTAATGGTCAATTTTTTGGTGTTCGAGGTCCCTTAACATATAAACTATTAGAGAAATCTTTTATAGATATGTCTAATATAAATATTTCTGGTGATCCTTGTTTCTTGTTAAAACCTAAACCTATGTATGAGTATACTCCTATATTGAAAATAACTGATGACAAACCAATTGTTGCCATTAACTGGGGTACTTGTCTCAATAAAATATATGGAAATAATGAACATTTAATAGAAAGTACTTTAACAAAAGTTTGTAAATCTTTAATTGCATCAGGTTATAGACTATATATTTATGTTATGTGGAATGAAGATATTGCTCCTTGTACTAATCTTTATAATTCCATAAATGATCCTAGAAATGTTACTTTAGATACAAATCTATACTGTGCAGGTCAAATTTTGACGCTTTTAGAAAAGTGTGTATTTTCAATAAATCTAAAACTTCATGCAAATATTATATCATCGGTAGCTAGAACTCCTTTTATTTGCTTAGGTTATAGATTTAAGTCTATGGACTTTGTTAAGTCTATTAACTGTGAAGATTTAATTGTATTTACAGATGATTTAAATTTAAAATCTAGTATAGAAGATAAAATTGATTATATATCTAATAATTATGATTTGATCACAAATAAAATAGATGAAGAAATTAATAAATATAATTCTTTTTTAGAAATTCCTTTCGTTGATAATTTATTTTAGTAAATACAAGAAGAGTGCCTCAAAATTGAGCCACTCTTCTTTTTATTTACTTATACATTATAAAGTACATGCTATTATATATTCTAAAGTTAAAATAGCCCATATTGTAGATAAAACTTGATCACTTTGCTCAAATTTGATTTTACTTGCAGGCCATGAACCATCTTGTTGCTGTTGACTTAATAATACTCTTACTATATCTCTATGCCAATAAATACAAACATTACTAGAAGTTTTTATATAATCTACATCATATAATCCCAATCCTAATGTTAATGCCATTGTAGCTTGATAATCAGCAACAGGATAATTATTCCATCCAGGACTTAAATATCCTGCTGGTTTACTCCAATTGTTAGCTATATATTGTTTTGCCCATTTTAAGCTATTATCATTAGATGGATAGTTTAATAAAAACATTTGTTGGATTAAATTACCTGTATTTAGTATATTTATACCTTCATTAGGCGAGTAATTTCCTGCTCCTCCATTTTCTGGATTCTGAATATACTCCACCCATGACTTTAATTTTGTTAATATAGATTTAGGTATACAACATCCATAACAAGACTCCATCAGTAATCCTAAAACTACATATCCTGTCACTACATTGCTTGAGCATATATCATAAGTACAACTATGCTCTCCCCATCCACCATCAGGATTTTGGCTCCATGCTAAATATTGAGTTATTTCGGCTTTTAATTGATTTATAGTGTATCCATTTATAGGTAAGTATTCGTCAAATGCTATTACATATTCTTCACATCCCAATCCTGATAAAGCTGCTAACACTGCTCCTGTTGGCATATTTATACTACCATAATCATCAAAGTATATTCCATTATCACTTACTTTTGCATTAGAAAATATATATTTTAATGCTTTATCTACATGAGAGAAATACGTATATAAAGGATCTAATACTGAAGTACACTGCTTTTGAGCTTGTTTTTCAAAAGATAAAATAGCCAAAGCTGTTGTTGTTATAGGGTAAAGCTCTCCAAATGATCCATCTGGATTTTGACTCTTCGCTAACCAAATTAACCCTCTATTTGCAGAAAATTGTATAGTTTCATCTAACTTATTCATGGTATATCCTCCTCATTAATTTTTATATTTGCAATATAATTTTTTATTTATGTTAATTTATAATGTCTCTATTTTAATAACTATAAGTTTTTAAAAATTTATCTCTATATGAATAATATAAATTCATATCTGTTACACCTCTAGTATGCATACACCATGGAGTACTTTGTTTTGGAACTACTGTTTTGTAACCCTTTTTCTTAAACTCAATTCCCTGTGATATATCATAGAAATGCCAACCATCAAAAACATCATCTCTCCATTTAACGTCGTATTGAGTTATAATGATTAGGCCGTCAATAGCATCTACAATCTCATACTCATTTTCAACCTCTTTAAATCCTAAAACTCCGAAAAATGGACCATTCTTCTCATAAATTTTTCCAACAAGTTCGTTTCCTTCCCACCAAACAGCTGAATTTGGTAGATTTTTAACTCCACACATACCTATAGCTCCTATTTCATTGTTACTGTTAAATATATCTAATATATTTTGTATGAAATCTAAATTCAATATATAAGCATCTTGATGCAAATATACCTTATATTTAGCATCAGTCATTTCAATGCCTTTATTATAGGCTTCACACATAGATTTAGCGCCTCTAATAGGTATGGTTTCAATAGTAAATCCTTTTGGTACCTTTAAAGAATTTATGAGTATTAAACATTGATTATATTCAAAATCATTGTTTACAGCTGATATAAAGCAAATTTTTCTATCGTCCATACAAAACCCACTTTCTTCTAATTTTACTATCGATTTAGTTGCTCTATTATCATACTATTCAAATAAATCTTACAATGAAACCTTTGATTTGAAATTTCATACAATAATAATTTCTATATTATTTAAACTTTAGTGAACCATTTGAATATAATTAGTATTAACGTAGATGTATAATCAAAATTTAAATTACAAAGGAATGATTATTATGAAAGGTATAATACTAGCTGGAGGATCTGGAACTCGACTATATCCTATTACAAAGGCAATTTCAAAACAAGCACTTCCTATATATGATAAGCCCATGATTTATTATCCTATGTCTGTTTTAATGTTAGCTGGTATAAAAGATATTTTAATTATATCTACACCTAGAGATATTGTTTGTTATCAAGAAATGTTTAATGACGGTAGTGATTTAGGATTAAATATACAATATAAGGTTCAAGAACACCCTAATGGACTTGCAGAAGCCTTTATTTTAGGTGAGGAGTTTATAGAAAATGATAGGGTTGCTCTTGTTTTAGGCGATAACATTTTCTATGGATATGGATTCACTGAGAGGCTAAAAAACGCAGTAAATAGTGATGGCGCAACAATTTTTGGATATCATGTAAACAATCCATCTGCTTTTGGTGTTGTTGAATTTGATGAAAATTTCAATGTACTTTCTATAGAAGAAAAACCAAAAATACCAAAATCTAATTATGTAGTTCCTGGACTTTATTTTTATGATAATGATGTAATTGAAATTGCTAAAAATGTTACTCCATCAGATAGAGGTGAACTAGAAATTACCTCAGTTAACAATGAATATCTAAATCGTGGTAGATTAAAGGTTGAACTATTCGGTAGAGGTATGGCTTGGCTTGATACAGGGACTTATAGAGGGTTATTAGATGCTTGTAATTTTGTAGAAGCAGTTCAAACTAGACAAGGTTTATATATAGCATGTTTAGAGGAGATAGCGTATAGACAAAAATATATTTCTAAAGAACAGTTAATTGAGTTAGCTAAACCTCTTTTAAAAACTGAATATGGAATGTATTTAATGAAAATAGCTGAAGGAGAATAATTATGGGAAATTTTAAATTTGTAAAAACAAGTATAAAAGATTTGTATATAATAGAACCTGAGATATTCGGTGACAATAGAGGCTATTTTATGGAAAGCTATAATAAAAAGGATTTTCATAACTTTGGATTGACTATGGAGTTTGTTCAAGATAATGAGTCAAAATCTAAAAAAGGCGTTTTAAGAGGTATGCATTTTCAAACACAGTATCCTCAAGGTAAATTAGTTAGGGTAACAGAAGGGTCTGTTTATGACGTAGCTGTAGATCTTAGAAAAGACTCTCCTACGTATATGAAATGGGAAGGTGTTACTTTATCTGCTGAGAATAAACGTCAATTTTATATTCCTGAAGGTTTTGCTCATGGATTTTTAGTTTTATCCGAAACAGCTACTTTTAATTATAAATGTACTAACTTCTATATGCCTGAATATGACAGCGGCTTTTTATGGAATGATATCGATATAAATATAAAGTGGCCAATAAGTAAAGTTAACCGTGTTGTTTTATCTGAAAAAGATAATAATTTGAAAAGATTTAAAGAAATAGAAGGGAGTTTATAGTCCTATGACAAAAGTTTTAGTTACTGGTGGATGTGGATTTATAGGTTCAAATTTTATTCATTATATGTTAGATAAGTATAAAGATTATGAAATAATTAATTTAGATTTACTTACTTATGCAGGTAATTTAGAAAATCTTAAAGATACTTATTTAAATAAAAACTATAAGTTTATAAGAGCTGATATAGCAAATAGAGAGTATATATTAGAGTTATTTGAAAAAGAACAATTTGATATAGTTGTAAATTTTGCTGCGGAATCACATGTTGATAGATCTGTTGAAAATCCATCTATATTTATAGAAACTAATGTAGTTGGAACTCAAGTACTCCTAGATGCTAGTTTAAAATATAATGTATCTAGATATCATCAAGTTTCTACTGATGAAGTTTATGGAGATTTACCTTTAGATAAACCTGATGTATTTTTTACAGAGAACACTCCTTTAAATCCAAGTTCTCCTTATTCTAGTTCAAAGGCAAGTGCTGATTTATTAGTAAATGCATATCATAGAACTTATGGATTAAACACTACTATATCTAGATGTTCTAATAATTATGGACCTTATCAATTTCCTGAAAAATTAATTCCTCTTATGATTTATAAAGCTTTAAATAATGAATCATTACCTGTTTATGGCGATGGCAAAAACGTTCGTGATTGGCTTCATGTATATGATCATTGTGTTGCTATAGACCATATAATTCATAAAGGTATAAGTGGTGAAGTTTATAATATAGGCGGTCATAATGAAAAAACTAATTTAGAGGTAGTAAAGACTATTTTAAATGCCTTAGGAAAAGATCTTAGTCTAATAACCTATGTAAAAGATAGACCTGGTCATGATTTGAGATATGCTATTGATCCTTCTAAAATAGAGAAGGAATTTGACTGGAAACCTAAGTATAATTTTGATAGTGGTATAAAAGAAACTATAAAGTGGTATCTAAGTAATACAGACTGGATTAATCAGGTTTTACTTAAATCCAATTAAATAAAAGAAGCCTATCATCCGATAGGCTTCTTTTGATTTAATTCACTACAATGTCTTAGTCATATATGTCATTATTTAAACTTATTATTTAATATTTTCTCTTTGAATAATAAGTTGGTGTACATCCACAATCAGTATTGTTATCACAACAACTTCCTGGAGGTGTTATTATTGGGCTATATTCCTTACATGGGTCAAAACTATTGTTATTAGGATTACATGGATCACAATTTCCATCCGCTGAATTTATTATTCTTTCTGGTCCATATGCTGCTTTACTAACTAATAGTTTATAGCAATCACTCTTATCATGATTTCCACATAGTTCAAATTGATAGAATCCTTCACAGTCACTTATAGTATGAGCTATCCCCTTATAGCTAACTTGCTTTCCTTTGCACTCTACTTTTAATAATTTTATTAATGCATTAGGTACAGGCTTTCCTTCACAATTTATAATTTGACCCCATAATCTAACTGAATTATATTCAGAAACAACTACATCTGCTCTTATTTCTGCTTCACAATAATTAACATCTAAATCTAGCGAGTTACCTGTAACTATTGTAGACTCTGTTGCACATCCACAATTACAATTATTCATTTCAAACATTGACAAAATGACTACCCCCTTACAAAAACTAATTTGCTTTCTTAACTATAATATTTAAATTTTAGAAAATGTGTGCATCTATAAATGTAATTAGACTAATAAATCTTTTGGTTTAATCATAATAATAAAAATAGGATAAAGTATTTTTAAGTAGGTGATTTTATGAATAGTGCATTAGATTACATTAATATTGACATAAGTATTGATGATAATAACTTATGTGTAAATCAAAAGACAAATATTAAGCTAGATATAAAAAATATATCTGAACATACGATTGAGAATAGCTTATTTGAGTTGATATTAAATGATAGTGTATTTACCGTTTTAGATAATAATTGCAATGCGTTTGTAAATAATTTTGTAAACTTAGGAGATATAGATCCTGGATTTGAAGTAAGTATAAATATACCTATTATAGTTACTAAAGTACCTGATAAGCTTTTTGAATCAATATGTTGCTATTTAAGCTTTAATGTTATTGATAATTCTAATTTACTAGATTTTACTTATAAAAGTGATGATTTCAATATAGACTTTCTAAGTAAAATAAGTGAAGATGACTTTAGAATTACAACCTCTAGACATAAGTACTTTATAGATGAAGATATTGATTTTGCAATTTCATTAGAAAATAACTCTATATACGATATTAAAAACATTCAGATTTCAGACTATATACCACTTAATGCTATTTTGTGTAAAAATAGTATTGTTTCTCCAAACTGTAATATCCATGTATCAAATGATGTTATATCTATTGATAAAGTAGGTGCTAAAGAATCTATTTGTATTAATTTTAAGGTTAATGTTAAAGGAGATACTGCAATAAAATCTATTTCTTTAAAGCCTAGCTTAAGTTATATGGATATAAATTCTAAAGAAATAATAATAACTTCTAGTTCAATTAACATTGAAATTGATAGTGATAATATTATTAATAAGGATAACTTTGTCTATAAAATTGATAAAAACGAAGGATTTATAGATGATATATTAACTCACTCTATATCTATATCAAATCCATCTAAAACAGATTTATTTGATTTAGTTTTACTAAGTAATAATATTGGTTGTCTTGAGTTTATAGAAAATTCTTTGGTTATAAATGATATTTATCAGATAGGTGAAACAATTTATCACCCTGTAAAATTAGGTGACCTAGATAGTGGTGATGATTTAGTTATAACTTTCCAAACTAAAGTAATTTCACTAGATGTTTTAGAAAATATATTCTTTAATTTAGATTATGAAACAAAAACAAGAAATATATCTCAATCTAGTAACAACCAAAACTTTACTGTTCTTAGCCCTATATTTGATACAACTAACTTTAAGAAGTTTCAAAGTGCAGATAGTTGTAATATTGGTGATGTTTTGGATATAACTATAGAGGCTATAAATACAGGTAATTATACTGCTACTAATGTAATTATCAAAGATAATCTAACATCTGGTTTAGAGTTTGTTAATTATAGCTTATATATTAATAATGTTGCTGAAAATTTTAATAATATTGAAGATGGTATTTTTATAGGTGATGTTGACCCTCAAGAAAAAGTTATTCTTAGTTATAAAGCTAGAGCTATAGATATTTTACCTAAGGAAAATTCTCATTCAACAGTTTCCTATAATTATAATGAACGCCCTACATTAAAAACTTTTTCAAATGAAGTTAGTACAACAGTTGTAGGCGCTAGAATTGGAAATAATGATTTTGATATGTGCATGAGTAACTATACTGCCCAAATAGGAGATATAGTATCTTGTATGTTATCTATACAAAATACAGGTAGTGTCGATTGTGAAAATTTAAAAATATATCATCCTTTAAATGATGCTCTTGAATTTGTACACAAAAGTCTTGTTGTAAATGGATACGTTTACGATGATGTAAACATATTTAACACATTAAATTTAGAAAGAATTTTGTCTGGTGAATCTTTAAATATATCTTATAAATTTAAAGTTATTGATTTTCCTAGACCAAATCCTCTAAATGATAGAGTATCTTTAGAATATAGTTATAAATCAGATACTGGTTTTAATACAGAAACAGTATATTCTAATAAAAATAAGCTTTATATAAATAATCCGCTACTAAATATTATTGATATAAATTCAAATCCTTCATCTAAAGATTCTACTATTTTAGAAAAAATTTGTTATAAAGGTGATTATATATTCTTTAATATAGAAATGCAAAATAAGGGTAATGTAGGCCTCGAGGATATATGTTTAAAGCTTAATCTACCTGAAGATTTAGTTTTAGATAAAGATTCAATAAAAATAAACAATGGACCTTGTAAGAATTTAATAGACAATAATGTTATTCTTCCAAATATAAATGTTTCTCAAAGAATTCATATAGAATTTTTTGCAAAGCATAACTTTATTAAAGATTATAATTTAGAAACTTGTTTTAATATAGATTATACATTTAGAGATTTAAAGAGCAAGATGCCTTTTAAGAAAACTCAAAGCTTTAAAGAAAATATAATTATACTTAACCCATCTATTGAAATTAATAAATTTATAATAGATAAGTCTATTGATGCTAATAGAGAATTTACTAAAAATATAAATATAACAAATACAGGTAATATAAATCTATTTGATGTTAATTTATATTTAAATGAAAATGATTTTTTAAAAAAATGTAATAAAGTTATATTTATGAATGGCTCTTATATAGAAAATAGTGACAGTATAACCATTGATAACTTAGCTATAGGTAAAACTATTAATCTAGCTATTAGATATACCTTAGATAGTCTTTTAGATTATCAAAATATAATACCTAAAAGTCTTGTTGTTGCAAAGTATACTATAGATAATAAAAATAACTTTACATCTATAAAAGAAGAATCTAATTCATTACAACTTAATATACGAAATTTTAATATATCTATTAATGATAAATGTAGTTCTGAAACTGTAATGTTAAACTCTATAAATAAATACATGTTAAACATTACCAACTTAGGAAATGTAGATTGTAGTAATATTAAGCTTAATATAGATTTAGCCGAAGATGTTTCTTATGTAGAAAACTCTTTATGTATTAATGATCGAAATGCTTTTATAAAAAATTTAGTGCCTAAATTAGATATAGGAACTCTAAAAATAAATGAAAGTAAAAATATCAGTCTCGATTTTATGATTTCTAATTTACCTTATCAAAACAAACTAAAACTTCAAGCTATTGCTGTATGTGAGTATCACTTTGATGAAGAATCTACAACAAAAGAGTTTTCTAGTGATTCCTTAGAACTTGAAGTAGAAAATGTTTCTGTTGATATTGTTAAAATATCATCTACTGATACTTTACAGGCTGATGATATTTTACAAGTTCAAACCATAATAAATAATGTAGGTACTACTAATATTAAGAGTTTACATCTACAAGATAATTTTAATAAAAGCTTAAGTTTTATTGATGGTTCTGTTTTTATTGATGGTGAAAATATTGAAGATATAAATCCTTTAAATGGCATTTGTATTCCTTATTTAGAGGCTGGGTCTAATTTATTGCTTACTTACGACTATAAGTATTCCCCAACAATATCATCTAATAAAATAGCTCATTTTAGTGATTTTAGCTATATATATGTACTAAAAGATAATAGTGAACACATCGTCAATACTAAAAGTGATACTCTATATTTAGAAGGTGCTTTATCGACATTCAAAGAATTTAGTATGGAAAATGAATATCACTTGAAAGATTTTGAACCTAGTATAGGTGAGGTTATCAATACTTTTACCACTGCTACTATAGATGAGTATTATGAGATAAGTTCTATAAAAAATACAGCTATAGATAACATCTCTTCTACCGGAAAAAAAGTCATACTAAAAGGTTTTGTAGTTGATAGAATTGAATATTTAACAGAAGGTGAGTACTCTTCTTTATACATGTTAGAGAGAAACCAACCTTTTAGTATATTTATAAATTTACCTCATGATTATGACTGTGAAGAAATACATTTTACTGCAAAGTGTAATAATATTTTCTACAAAACATTAGGTAATAGAGATATTTTTGTATCTAGCCTAATATCTATAGAAGGAAGTTTATAAAACATATAGAGCTGTATTAGTACAGCTCTATAAATCTAATTTTTAGTATTTAAAGGAGGTGTAGTTTATGGCAAATGTAGTTAGAAATAAAATATTATATAGTGGTATAGATGATTATATCCCTGATAATATTGATTCTTTTACTCAAATGAATATAGATAGAGTTATTGATATCGGTACTACTTTACCTGATATAGATGAGATATTAAAGGTTAATGTTGATTTTAATATTAAAGATACAAAGATTATAAAAACTGCTATAGGTACATCTTTAGAGGGACAAAAACTAACTGGGTATAAGCTTTTAACTGAAGGTGAGTTTATTGTAAGAATAGATTTTTGTGCTGATGATGCTTCATCATCTATATATACATTTAGGTCTAAATTATTTTTCAATAATTCTACAACTTTAGATGAGGATACAAATTTAAATAGCCGATTTTCAGAAAATATTTATGTAGAAGATATATATGCTCAAAAAATTAGTCCTAAAGAAGTCTTGATAAATATAAGCTTTATCTTTACAGCAGAGAGTTATTAGTGAGGTGCTTATTATGAATAGTTATACAAATTATATAGGTATTAGTGATGATCTACCTATAAATATAAAATATTTTAAAGAAGATTTATTTGATGTAATGTGTTTTAAAAAACCTAATGCAAAGGATATTTATGATATAGTATCAGTTTCGGTTGATAGTAATGTAAATTCTATAAAGGTTTTAAATACTCCTATTAGAACTTCTAATGAAGGTAGTAAACTTTCAGGTAAAAAGTTACTAGTTGAATTAGATTTTTCTTATAGTATAAAATACACTACAAATTCTATTGAGAAATACTTATACATATTAAATAGCAATACTACTAAAATAGTATACATAGTTGTCCCATCTGAAATAGATGATATTCCTATAGAAGATTTTGTTAGAAGAAAAAAAGTTGTTATACAACCATACATAGAGGACTTATATGCTGATATAAGAACTCCTGATAGTATTTACATAAGAACATTACTTCTAACTAATATACATATAAAAGCTTAGCAAATTATGAGGGTATTTATACCCTCATAATTTATTATACACATATGTTAACTCTACTTCATAAATTATAAATGTACACTATTTATATCGTTCAACATCGGGAGGAATTTAATATGTATGATAATTCTCTTAGCATATGTATGATAGTTAAAAATGAAGAAAAAAATCTATCTAGATGTTTAAAAAGCATAAAACATATTGCACAAGAAATAATAATTGTTGATACAGGAAGTACTGACAATACAGTATCTATCGCTAAAAAATTCGGAGCTAAAGTTATTAACTTTGAATGGACAAATGATTTTAGCCAAGCTAGAAATATCTCACTACAAAATGCTACTAAAAATTGGATTTTAGTATTAGATGCAGATGAAGAAATTTCATTTGATGAAGGTGTTAAGTTAAAAAATATATTAAAACTCAATTCTCATTTAGAGGCATTTCATCTTAGGCTAGTTAATATGGTTTCAAATGTAGATATCGGAGATGCAATCGTTCTTAGATTGTTTAAAAACAATCCTCAATATAGATTTGTAGGAAAAATGCATGAACAAATAGTTCACTCAATAGAAAAACATTCAAAAGGAATACCTATAGGCTCTACAGATATAAAAATTAAACACTATGGTTATGACCCTAATTATGCTGATATAGATTCTAAGCAAAAAAGAAATATGGATCTTTTGAATAGTTATCCCAAAGAAATGAGAGATGGTTATTTTTATTATTCTTTAGGTAATGAGTATGCCCGAATAAATAATACTAATCAAGCCTTAGAATGTTATTATAAGGGTCTTGAATTGGCTGAAAAATTAGATTCTACACCTATATATCTAGCATATTTAGCTATTCATATCTTAAAAGTTTTATCTGCTTCTAAGAGATATGCCGAAGAGCTTATTATGATTGATAAATTTAAAAATAAGTTTTCAAATTTTAAAGATATTTATTTTATGGAGTGCCTTGCATATGTAGAATGTGGTCGTTTTTCTAAAGCCAAAGAATCTCTAATAAGTTATATAGCTTGCCCTAAGGGTAACTATGAGTATCCTACATCTAAATTTGAAAATTATTATAATATGACTCAACTTTTAGATAGTTTAAATACTTCTAGTATTAGTCACAAAGAAAATATTTTAAATGTTATTATAATGGCTTATGAATCTCATCCTAAGTTATTAGAAACAGCTAAAGGGGTTCATGAAATAGCTGATAAAGTATTTATTATTACTAAGTCTAACTCAAACATATCTAAAGAAGATTTCTTAAACCTAGGAATTGAAATTATAGAGGCTGATAGTGATGATAATGGTGCAAACTTCTTAAACGGCCTTTCTAATTGTGATGGTGAGTATGTACTTCTAATGAAACCCGGTGAACTTATATCATTAGAGGCACAAGAAGATATAATACATTTACTATCTAATGATAGTGAAGATTTCTTTAACCTATTGGTATTAGATACTTCACTAAATAGGCAATCTAGCGAGTTTAGACTATTTAAAAACATTGAAAAACTCCAACAATACAATACTTTCAAAGACTTTGCAGACTATATTTATTCTAATGAAATATCAAATGTATTTATAAGTATATACAAATAATTAAGGAGCATATCTATGGATGCAAATATTATTAACAATAGAAATGTAACTATATTAAAGTTATTAAATGAGGATACACCTGATAAATCAACACCTCTAAATATTTTAAATTTATTTTTTGACCAAAATAATGTATCAATAAGTGAAGATTATCCTAATATATGTTTATCTAATTTCAAACTTAAAAGCCCTTTTCTTTTAGATTTAGAATTTCCGCTTGAAAGCTTTGACTATATTATTTTTAATGATGTTATCGAAAAAGTAGTCAATCCTTTAGATTTTCTAAATACTATAAAAAAATATCTAAAACCAGATGGATTTCTAATAGCTACTATTGCAAATATAATGTATGTTCGAGCATTAAAAGATATACTTAATGGTAAGTTTAATTCATCTAGAGTTGATCATTTAGATGACTATAATCTTCGATTCTTTACTATGCATGAGATAAAAAAAGTTCTAGTCGAAAGTGGATACAATCTTATATCCATGCTTGCTATAGCAACTACTTTAACTGATGATGAAAAGTTATTTGTAGATAAGCTATCTAATTTATCTAGCTTAGATCAAAAACTTAGCTTTACAACTTATGAATATATGATTAAAGCTAATATTCAAAAGAATTTAACTATCTATGACTATATATTAAATATTTAAAATAATGTAGGGCTATCTTAAATAGATAGCCCTTTTAAATATTTTAACTTTAGATTATTCTTTTAAACACATTACTTTGTAGTAAATGAATTTACTTCACAAAGAGAGTATATAGATATATTTCCATTAGTTTCGTTAACTATCATTAATCCTTTGCCTGCACAAGCTACTGAACCTGTTATAGTTTCAGTATTTGGAACAAGTACATTCATATTCTCAGTAACTATACTTCCAACAACTGTAGAGTTTGTTATAGTTGTTGTTATATTACTTATTGCACTTACTGTTGTTGTTGCTATAGTAACTACACTTACTGGTATTGTAACTACAGATCCAACAGCTCCTATAGTTGTTGTTGTAACTTGATTTACAGAGTTAACACTTTGACTTACTGTAGCTACACTTTGAACTACTGATTGAGGTATTGTAGCAGTTACATTATTTATAGCTACTGTAGCAGTAGATACTACTCCTGTCACTGGTACAGATGTTGAGTTTACTCCATTTACAACTGTAACTGATGGTGTTGCTGGAACATTATTTATTGTCATAGTTGGAACTGAAGTTATTTGAGATACAGATAAAGTAGTAGGAACTACACTGTCTACAACCGTTGTACCTACTGGACCTTGAACTGAAGAAAGAACATTTACTAGAGTAGGGTTGTATTCTGTTACTGCATTTAATAACTCTGGTGTTCCATCTACACTCAATACTGTAGCAGGATTTGTTAATACTGATACATCAAGGAAACTATCTATAACTACAGTTACTCCACCTAAAAGAACTGGTAATGTTACTGGAACTGATGGTGTTCCTATTCCTAATGCATCTACTGGTATAACTACCTGTAAAGTTCCTCCAGCTGCTAGTGCTGCATTAAAATTAGCTGCATTTATAGTTGTTGTTGTAACCGTGCTAACTGAACTCATTCCACTTATTATTGTAGCTGTATTAGGTGTTCCTAGGTCTGATATTACAGATGTAGATGTTATATCTCCTAATCCTAAAACGTTAGCTGTTGTTGTTGTCACACTTGTAACAGCATCTGTGTTTGCAAATACAACATCTGTAACTACAGTTTGAGGTACTATTGCAATAGGTGCACTTACTAAGATAGTATCTGTTGTTATAGAGTCTATAAGAGTAACTGGTGTAGCTAACACTACATCTGATACTACAGTTACTGGTGCTAGTGTTAAATCAGATAAAACTGTAGCTGTTGTTGGAGTAACATCAGTTACTATAGTTACACTACTAAATGTAAC
Organism: Clostridium sp.; assembly: GCF_051654825.1. Taxonomy (GTDB): domain Bacteria; phylum Bacillota; class Clostridia; order Clostridiales; family Clostridiaceae; genus Clostridium. The sequence continues at coordinate 21,225 of NZ_JBOFYU010000242.1, read as the reverse complement.
ATCATTTACAACTGTTGTACTTGTAACTGTTGTTGGTGCTACAACTGTTGTTGTTGATGATACTACAGATACAGATGTTACTACAGGAATTGTTGTTGCTGTTATTGTAACATCACTTACAACAGTTGATGGTGTAATAGTTCCTATAGTTTGTATAGGAGCTGTAGTACTTTCTGATCCATTATATACTAATGTATCTACTATTGTTGTATTGCATGCTATTTTACTTTCCATTCCTTTTTCGCAACAGCACTTATCATTAGTAAGAGCTAATTCATCGTCTACTGTTATAGCATAGTAGTTATACCCACATGAACTGCTACTAGTGTTGCAACTATTACTACTGTTATAATTACAATTGCAGTTACAATTACAGCTACAGTTATTTCCAATTGTTCCTGTTAAATTACATAAGTTTGTTTTTAAACAATTTATAAAATCTACATTTGTTACAGACCCTGTTTCTAGTTCTATCTTAGCTATATCACATAATGAAATAGTTGTTTTTCCATAAGTTAAAGTACTGTCAGTTAATGATAATGTATCTAAAACACCTACATTTACACTCACAGTATAGCTTAATCCATTTGTAAGAGTAATTATCATACTAATTCCAAAACCTGGTACATTTGCATAACTAGATACACAATTTATAACTACACATAAAGCTGCCTTTATTTGTGATTTGCAGCAACAATCACTTATAGAACTACTACTTGGACAAGTAGAGCTGTAGCTTGTATTAGTATAGTTGGTATTATATCCATGATTATTTGGATAGTATGAGTAACCTTTACTATAATTACTATACATACATATAACCTCCTAAAATGTTGACTGATAACTCAATTATTATTTGAGTGTATCTTATATATTTTATTAATCTAGGCATAAATCTGACACAATAGTTTATATATATTCTAAAACATTTTATAATGTAGATAATTTCATTGTTTTTTACTATATATTTCTATTAATATCAGTTTATGTTTACATTTACATTTTTGTTTACATTTACTTAATTAAAATAATAATCGTAATTAATTTTATATAAGTAATTTTAAATGTCTTTTTTTGTATTACTATTTATCTATAATTGAGTAATACAGTATGTTATTATGAAAATATATTTTTAATATTCCATTTAAAATTTAATAGATTTAAGGTTTTATAAGGAAGTGTATTTGACCTAGAGCCATATGGAAACTCGATAGAGAATACGATATAGTGCCAACTAAATACTTTTGGTTCCCAAACACCATATATATGTATCTAGTACTACATAAAAGGGGTGAGAGTGGTAGTATCGCACCACAATAAACAAGAGGATAGGGTGGCAATACTTTGTGGAGTACTCAAGACCTATCATTGTCTGAGGTATTGGTGATTTGTTTAAATACAAAAGGTGAGTATTATAACTAGTACTAGTCAAGCGTTCTTGGTGTCGTATAGCCAAGCTGTTTTCTAAACGTATTGATAGAGTTATCCCTGATTATCTCAGGGACAACTCTATCAATTTGACTGTATTCAAACATGATTAAAGTTCTTAGTTAAATTCACAATAATCAATTATATTTGCTTTATTTACATAACAGTTTTTAGGTGGTATTGCACATGATGAGTTATTTACAGAGGTAGGTACATAAGAGTTACAACTTGTATTTTGAGAAGTAGTATAGCTAGTTGTTCCTTGTAAAAGTACACTACTATCACAAGTTTGTGGTCTTCTAGCTGGAATATATTGAGTTAGATTATATGGTATTATATTTGCATTTCTGTATTCAGTTACAGGCATATCTATAACTAAACAGTTAGAACTTACTTGACTACTTATATAATCTACTATACTTTGTCCTATACTTAATCCTAAGTTGAAACCTTCATCACAATCAGCTTGATAATGTACTCCTGCGTAAACTCTAGATTGAGAGCATTGAGTTGCTAACATATATAGTTTTTCTTTTTCCTGTGGAAAGAAGTAAGATAATATTTTATACATACATGATGCCATAGATGAATGTCCTGCTGGATAACTTGGATGTTTTGGTGTGCATAGTACGGTTTTTATATTTGGATTAAATTGACATGGCCTTATTATATTCCACATAAACTTTAATTTCCAAGTTACTATAATTGTATCGTTTAAGGCTCCATTTAATATATATAATATCCTACTAGCTAAACAAGCTGGAACACCATACGTATCTATTAATATCTCTGCTATAGGCATAAATTGCTTTGTAGGAGGTCCATCTCCCCAATATTTAGCTATACTTATTTCATGTTCAGTCAAATTTTTCATTACTTTTATTAATTTATTATATTCATTTTGAATACTCATATTTTCATGAGGATTTTTTATATTTAATGTTATTATATTTCCACATGGATCTCTAAACTGTCCATCTGCACTCGAAGTAATGAAACATAATGGCCAGTTTACAGCATTTGGAGTTTCTGGTTTTGGCAAAACATATTCGCTTGGATATGGTACTTTAGCCCAGTCTGTATATATACTTTTATGCTCTACATAACAACTACTTTGGTTTGATATAGTTTGATTTCCATTAATTTGATAACTGTAAGGCTTATTACAATATCCATGATAGTAATGTTCATTCATATACAATTTTCCTTTCTTTTTATAGCCTTTCTTTATAAATATTCCACAAAATTGCTATTTGTTACATCACATTACATTTATCTAACTTATTTTATATTCAAAATAAAAATGTAACAAAATACATATTTTGTTACATTTTTTAATTATTTCTGTATATATTGAAATTTCAACGTATTTTATATATTTTTATATTTATTATAAAAAATAAATGTAACTAAAACATTTAATTGTTACATTTAATGTATTATAATATTTTTATTATAAATTTAACTTAGGAGTGTTATATGAAGTATGTTCAACCCATTAGAGATAGAGAAATAATATTAAAAATGAAAAATGAGCTCTTAAAAACGGGACTGAGAAACTATATGCTTTTTAATATAGGTATAAATACCGGACTTAGAGTTTCAGACATCTTAAACTTAAAAGTAAAAGATGTTAGATTTAAATCGCATATTCTTATAGTAGAACAAAAAACAGGTAAGTCTAAGAGAATTCTTATAAATAGCAATCTTAAGGAAGATATTGATAACTACATATATACTATGACTGATAATGAATATCTATTTAAGAGCCAAAAAGGTAATAATACTCCGATAAGCAGAGTTCAGGCCTATAGAATCTTAAATACAGCTGCAACTAATTTAGGTATCGTTGAAATAGGTACTCATACTATGAGAAAAACTTTTGGTTATTGGCACTATAAAATTTACAAAGATATAGCTATTTTACAAGATATATTTAATCATTCTTCACCTAGCGTAACCTTAAAATATATAGGTATAACTGATGATATTAAAGATAAAACAATAGAAAAATTTTATCTTTAATCATAAATTTAATAAGGACCTAGATTGTGTCCTCTAATAACACATTTCTAGGTCTAATTAGGTTATTTCATACAATATTTAAATATATTGTTTATATTATTATCTGTTCCAACAACAACATTTTTGTTTTTGTTTGCATCCACATTTTTGTTTGCAGTTTTGTTTACATTCACATACAGGTTTACAAACTTGCTTACATTCGCAAACTTGCTTGCACTCGCATACAGGTTTACAACTGCATCCACAACCATGGTTTCCTGAGTTTCCACAAGAACATCCTGAGTTGTTACCTCCACAAGAACATCCTGAATTATTATTTCCACAACTTCCATTGCTTCCGTTGTTTCCATTATTTATACCCATTATCCAAGATGGATCAATTGGTCCATTGCTTCCATTTCCAAGTACATTTGTTGTTCCTTGGTTTATAGTTCCATTGTATATTGTTTCAGTAGTTACATGGAATACATTATATTCTTTTACATGGTCTGTAACATAATTACATTCTTTTACATGTATATTGTTGTATTGTGTATAGAAATTATCATAATAGTTTTGATTTTTTATATTACTATTAGCTCCTTCTATTGTCTCATGATTTTCAAAATAGTTAACTGTTCCATTACCATTTCCATTTCCATTTCCATTTCCATTATTGCCACATGAATTAGAGTTGTTGTTTCCACAGTTGCATCCTGAATTACATGATTTTTTACAATTACATCTACGCATATTATTAAAAACCATCCTTTTATATATTAATTATTGTGATGATTTAAGTTTCATCACTTACTTATTAATATGACGTTTATATGTATTTAGTTACATTTTTTGCAAACTTTCGACTTTAAATTTAAAAATAAAAGATGCACATAGTTTCAAACTATATACATCTTCCTTGTAACTATAATTTTATTAACCTTCATTACTGCTACTTATTAGAAATCCAACAGAAGAATACAGCAAGTTTTTTATAAGGATTAATGATGGATTATTTACATTTATATCAAGCAAATAACTAAACAATACAACTATTGTAAATATAACACTCATGCTTCCTACAATCAGTACCTTATTTTTTAATAATAATTTATCTACCTTACATGTTCTAGTTGATTTTTCTAATATATATCCTACTATAGATGAAAATACTGTTCTTATTGTGACTAAATTCCCAGTTGCATCTAAATTTGTATCAAATATAGATAAACACGTTGCACCTAGTGTTATAGTTCCTATTACCATTAGAAATTTGCAACTTGGCCCTAGCCCATTTATAAAATCTTTAAAATCTTCATACCAAGTATATTTTTTCATATTATCACCTTAATTAAAATAAGGTACATTTTATAATATGAATTTCTATATTTTAAGTTTACATAACTTTATACATTTAAAGCAGTTCAAGTATCTTTACATTTATATCTACAAGTATTTTAGATATATCATCATATGAAGATAAGTTATACTCAGGATATCCATAATCCTTATTTAATAAATCTATATAATTTAAAAAGAATCCTTTTGCTCTTATATAATCATTTTGTTCATAAAAACTAGCTCCAGCTAAAAAATGTAAATCTTTAAAAGTTGGATATTGTTTAATAAACCTTAATGCGCACTCACTAGCTTTTTTATATTCCTTCATATCATAATAAGATTTAGATATATAAATAGGTATATATAACTTGTAGCCATTTATATTATCATCAAATTCCATTGATTTTTCATATAAATCTATAGCTTTATCAAAATCACCAGAGCTCATATATTGGCTAGCTAAGTTATAGTAATAAAATCCATCTTTATCTTTTTCTTCATAATCTTCAAATATATCTAAATTTCTTTTATGCTTATATTCTGAATCTACTAATGATTTATCATATCCATAGTGATACAGCTGTACTTCTGTAGTTAATATATCCTCTTGTTTATATTTTTCTAAAATTGAAGGTAGTATTTGCTCATGTATTTTGCCTGTAAATCTAAATCCTTCATTGTTTTTTATAACTCTTAAAGATGATAAAGTTAACCCCATTTTTCCATTATTTATATTAGATAGCTTTAAGCATATCCCTACATACTTATTATTATTAATAATCTTTTTTAGCTCATATCCTTGATAAAAATCTAATACTTCATCGCAATCTATATACAATATCCAATCGCAACTTGCATTTTCTATAGATATATTTCTAGCTTTTGAAAAATCATTATTAAACTTATAATCTATAAGTCTTGCTCCAAATCCTTTTGCTATATCCTTTGTATAATCACTGCTTCCTGTATCTACAACAATTATCTCATCTGCAATATGCTCTATACTTGCAATACATCTTGGAAGTGTGTCTTGTTCATTTTTTGCAATTATACATACACTCAGTGTTTTCATGTATTACACACGCTCCTTTTCATTCCACATAACAAGTTTAGGCTTTTTATCTAATATCGATTTATATTGAAGTATGGATCCATACTTACCATCTGGGTCTAATTCTATATATCTTTTATATTTATTTACTCTATCTTCTTCTTTTGCCCATCCATAGTGCTTTATTCTAAGGTCTGATTTTTTGCTAGGTAGGTGTTCTAAGTTATGTGGCATTCTTCCACAGTGTTGAGGTGTTTCTTTGAAATAATATGGAAAAGACTTTTGATATCTTATCATAAATGGCCTATATGTCATATGTGCATACCATAGCTTATCTTCTCTATAGTGTGTGTCATTCCAGAAATCATACAGCCTAAAAATATAAACATCCACATCAAAATCTTTCATCATATCTTTCACTTCATATTTAAACTTATCTTCAAAAACTTCATCTGCATCTAAAAATAGTATCCACTGAGGATTTGTTGCTATAGTTTCATACCACTGTTGTTTTCTAAGATTAATTTCATTATCAAATTTAGATTTTTTATTTTCAACTATCTTTATAGGTATTCCACTTAATACCTCTTTACATATTTTCACACTATTATCTGTACTTCCATCATCTATAATAACTGCATTATCTATAAACTCTCTACAGCTTTCTAACGTTTGTCTTAGATACCTTTTTTCTTCATTTTTAATTACCATAGAAAGTGTTAATTTAGGATTGTCAGATACTTTACGAATTACCTGTGGCTTATCTATATTATTTTGTTTTTCTATGATAATCTTACTTATTAAATAGTTTCCGTTTCCTTGCTTTTCTAATGAACATACTATTGTATACTCATAATAAAAACTATAATAATTTTGATATCCATCAAAGGCTACATTAACCTTAGCCTCAACTTTTGTGTTATTATTATTTAAATCCATTTCACAATCTGAAACACTACATCTATTAATTATCTTATTTTCTAAAACTCTACATCTATCATTTTTTAATCTTTGTAAACACTTTGATGCCTCATAGGTTGTAAAGTACTTAACAAAATCTTTCTTAATATCTTCTTTATATGAATATGAATTTGCACTTTCTATACCTTTAACAATCATATCTAATATATTATTTCCTAATATATCTCTATCTCTATTCCTACACTCTTCTTTATATTTGCTTAAACCTTCTAAATCTGAATTTCTATATATATGATATGCTGGATAATGTGTATCTACATGTAGCTGTATACCTAAAACAGCTGCTCTTATACAAAATGCTCTATCCTCTCCCCAAAATGAAATATTATATATTGGATCAAAATTAACACCTTTATCTAACGCAGCCTTAGATATTAACGTACATGCACCCAACCCTCCAACCTTATATACTCCTGGTTTTTTTAACATATTTAAAAATTCTGATGTTTTTTGTGATATCTCAGCCTCCGTAAGAGGTTTATTAGCTTTTGCATCATACAACGTATATGAATCTTTTAACCACACTTGTGGTACTGACTGACCATCTGGGCTCCACTTAGTCCAAAATATATTAGATATAATTTCTTTGTTATCTGAAATTAACTGTATTAATGTTTTTGGATGTAGTATGATATCTGAATCTATAAAAAATAAATAATCATACTGATGTTGTTTTGCGTACTCTATAATATCATTTTTAAACTTAGTTACTTTTAACACTAAATCCTCACACCATCTATGAGTATAATCATCACATATATAACCTTCATTTTCATCATCATCATACGCTATTATTTTAACGTTATCATGATTTTTCTTAAAATCTACTAACATCTTAGATGATCCGGTATCTGAATTATCATCTACAAAACAATAATCAACTTGAATATTAGGTTTCACTAGTTCCTCTAATGATATTAGGAATTCCCTTAAAACGTCTTGTTTTTGATGTATTGGGCTTCCTATCAAAACCTTTTTCATTATTTATCCACCCCCTAGTTACCTTGTTTTATATCATTTGCAGTTTTCAAATATATTGTAGTATTAACTATTTTTTTATTTTGACTTGCTAATTTATTTTTATATTCATCTAAAGACATTACTTTTTTATTATTTCTTATTATTTTTAAATCATTTTTATATTCTCCACTAAGCATATCCATAGTTATGAGATTTAGTGCTTCATAATTATTTTTAGCTAATATTTCTGTTATTTCTTTTTGGCTATTATAGGTACATATTTCGCCACTTTCTACAAGAATCACATATTTACCTCTACATTCTTTTAATCCATAATATAACTTTTTCTTCATATTTTTTAGGTGTATAACTTGAGCACCTACAGATTTTATATATTCTATATCTATATTCTTATTTCCATCTACAACTACAACAAAGTTTGAAACTATTTCATTGAAAGTTTTTATAGTTTCAGCCGCTTTATCATCATATTCTTCTAAAAACATTAGACCACTAAGTAAATTATCTTCATTATTCACCTTTAATTGCTCTAATCTATTTTTCATTTCTTTTATATCATAAATTTTATCAAAATTATTATTAGGGTACTCATAATTAGCTCCTACCTTACAATTTTCATAATTATTTATAGACTCTATTGCATCAGATACTTTTCCACACTCTATGTTAGCCATGCACTCCATAAAGTATAAATCTCTGAAATTAGGTAATGTAGACTTTACTGATTGTATAAACTTTAAACTTTGAGCAAATTTTTTTGAGTTTGAATGTATCTTAGCTATATTTATAAGTAGATAAGGATAGAATATATGAGTGCATTTCCTATTTGTAAGCTTAAGAGCCTGTTGATAAGTTTGATATGCATTTTCAAAGTCATCCATTCTAGCATATTCATTTCCTAAAACATAATAATAATATCCATCTTTATCTTTTTCATCATAGCTTTTTAAAAGATTAATATTTCTTTCATACTTTGATTTCATATCAGCTAGTTCTGGATCATATCCATAGTGAAGTATTCTAATATCTGTGCTTCCTATACAATTTAGTCCACCTTTTTGTTGTATTGATTGAACTATCTGTTCATGCATTTTACCTTCAAATCTATATTCTGGCTTATTTTTAAACATTCTTAAAACTATCGAATCACCTACATCTATATTTTTAATTATATTTACTAGTCTTAAGTAATAACCTTCATATGTATCGCAATTATTAACTATATATTTAAGCTTATCATGCTCACTTTTATCTATTCTTTCATCTGCATCTAAAAAAAGTATCCAATCCTTAGTTGCTGCATCTAATGAAGTATTTCTAGCCTCACTAAAGTCATTATTCCATTTATGAATTATAACCTTAGCCCCTGATTCTTTAGCAATATTAACAGTATTGTCTGTAGACCCAGTATCTACAATAACTATTTCATCTGCAATTTCTTTTATACTATCTATACAACCTTGTATATTTTTTTCTTCATTTTTAACAATCATACAGATACTCAAACTCTTCATAAACATCCTCCTTTGAATAGATTTATTAATACTCAAAATATTTTCTATAACTATTTTATTCTTTAAGGTTGTATATGTTGTTTGTGCTAACATAATATTGATTATTTTCATAATATAAAATTAAGTTTTTCAAAAATATAAATTTAAGGAGTGTACTAAATGTCACCTAATACCTTCTTTAAGGGTTGTATTTATACAAATAGTTGTCCGCCAAATAAAAACAATAGTAATTGTGGTGGTTGTAATAATCATTGCAATAATTCCTGTAAGTATGGCTGTAATTCTCATTGTTTTACATTTCCACCTATATGTCCTACCGGTTCTACTGGCGCTACTGGTTCTACCGGCGCTACTGGTTCTACCGGTTCTACTGGTTCTACCGGTTCTACTGGTTCTACTGGTTCTACCGGTTCTACTGGTTCTACCGGTTCTACTGGTTCTACCGGTTCTACCGGTTCTACTGGTTCTACCGGCGCTACTGGTTCTACCGGTGCTACTGGTTCTACCGGTGCTACTGGTTCTACCGGTGCTACTGGTTTTACCGGTTCTACTGGCGCTACTGGTTCTACCGGCGCTACTGGTTCTACCGGTGCTACTGGTTCTACCGGTGCTACTGGTTCTACCGGTGCTACTGGTTTTACCGGTTCTACTGGCGCTACTGGTTCTACCGGTGCTACTGGTTCTACCGGTGCTACTGGTTCTACCGGTGCTACTGGTTCTACCGGTGCTACTGGTTCTACCGGCGCTACTGGTTCTACCGGTGCTACTGGTTTTACCGGCTCTACCGGTGCTACTGGTTCATCTACACCTCTTGAGAATGCATTTTTAGCTACTCCAACAAGTGCTACTGGCGTTTCTAATAATTCTGGGATTCCTCTAACTACAAATGTTACTATCAATGGGATTACTCATATAGCTGGTAGTCCTAATATTTCACTTGATCCAAATAGTCAATATTTAGTTGTATATAAAGCTAATGGCCCTAATATAAGTGGTGGCGCTACTATAAGTTCAGAACTAAGATTAAATGGGTCAACTGTTATAGGCTCTGCATCATCTGGGGTATCTACGGGTCAAATCGAACCTCAACTTGTAGGAACTGCTATAGTAAGTACTGGCACAGCACCTAATGTTCTAAGCATTGTAAATACATCTGGTCAATCACTTGATTTCTCCAAAGTTCAGATAAGTATTGTAAAGATAAGCTAAAAAACAAGAGAGCTGCTATTTATAGCAACTCTCTTTGTTTTTTAGCTTATTAATAATACTTCTTGTATAACTTACAGATATATTATATTTGCTTGCCAATTCCTTATAATTAAATCCATTAAATTCATTTATAATATTTCTATTTCTAGCATCTTTATATATCATTTTTTCAGTTGGAAAATAGACACTACTTCCCCCAAACTCTTTTATCAAAATACTCATATTTTCAAGTCCTATCTTATTAGCTATATCTTCAAACTGTTCTGGTAGATCACTTATTTTAAAATCCATATAAATCCCGTTCTACTAAAGCTATCTAAACATACTCATGAGTGTATAAATATATTCACCAATAACATTTAGCCCTAAGAACACCATATTCTTAGATTTAATTCACCATATATAGTATTTCTATTATACATGCCTGCTAGCACCTAGTTTATTTCACTAGTCCATATCAGTTCATCTTGTTTAAAAGATGGCGTGAACTACGCAATGATTGTTTTTTGTACTATATCCCCTCTAAAGTATATCTATCAAACCTAAAGTAGCCTTTCTTTAATATTTTATTTAAGTTTTTATTAACTGGCTCCAAATTGTCTTTTCTTGCTATATTTATTGCACTATTTACATCTCTTAATATTGTTTCTTCGCAAGATACACAAGTGAACTTCCTTATGCTTGGGTCTTTCTTTTCTATATTTCCACATACACAACAAGTTTTTGTAGTATCTTTTTCACTAACAACAACACAAGTCTTATTTGATTTTTCCATAGTCCAATTAAGTATTTTTCTAAACATACCCACTAAAGATTGATTTAGCATTCCCCTATGCATATTCTTATCAATTGCCACTTCAACTGTGGGTGTATAATCACCTATTACTGCTTTATCATAATTCTTAGCTATATAATTTGCTATGCTATACATAATTAACTTTATTTGTTCTCGTTTTTTATGATATAACTTATCTAAAGTTTTATTTAATCTTAAATACCTTTTACTTGGCAAATAATATTTACTACCATGTTCACTATATTTGAGCTTATTTTTTCTATTACATAAATCTCTTTTAGACTTTACTTCATCTATTAACTTATCAAAATATTTAGTTTGATACAGTTTTTCAAACTCAAAAGTATTGCCTTTATTATCAATTGCAACAAACAGATTTTTATGATTTTGGTCTATAGCTATCCAAGATTTAATTTCATTTCTTAGATTATTTTCTCTTTCTATAGTAAAAACTGCATAGAATTTATCTCCTTGTTGCTTACAAAGTCTAAAGTTTTTTACTTTTTCAGTTTCTTTTAAGTTAAATCTTTCTCTTAAGTATCCTTTTACATAAATTTGCTTATTAAATTCATTTTTCCCTAAGGATATTCTTAAATTTCTACTATCGAGTAATTTAAATCCTTTATTAGGTTCATCATAAAATAATGAAAACCAATTTCTCTTAAATGACCTAAAATTAGGATATGAACAATTTCTCTTGAAGAATTTTTCATAAGATTCTTTGACTCTAATTGCAGTGTTTTTAAGTGGTGATGAGTGTACTGAGTATAAAAATTTATTATTAGTTTTCATCTTAGTAGCATAGTTTCTTAAATTTCTTCCACTTAAAAGTTTTTTATCATTACCATTTTTATAATCTTCTATAGTAGTTTGAAGTAGTTGATTATACAACCAGTTGCATATTTTAGATTGACCATCTAGTATATGTTCATCTTTTTCATCAAATATTATTTCAATTTTCTTAGCATATATCATAGCTTAAGCCTGAGCTTTCTCATCTATATACTCAATTTCTTTATCTTTAAACATCGATATATTTACATCTTTTATTTTTTTGGACTTATGACTTCTACTTCCATATAATTTTGATGAAAACACTGTAATTACAGATAGTACATCTTCTACTAATTCCTCTTCATAACTTTTATCCTCTGTATGATTTATTACTTCTATCTTCACATTATATATAGAGCATAATTGTTCTATAATTTCATATCCAAATCTTATCAATCTATCCTTATAATTAACTACAATTCTATCTATTTCTTCACTACATATTAGTTCTATTAACTCTTTTAACCCTTTTTTATTGTAATTTAATCCACTTCCTAAATCTGATATAACCTTAAATTGATATCCCTTAGCAGTACAATAGCTACTCACATTCTCTATTTGTCTTTCTAAATCTCTCTTTTGATCTGAAGATGATACTCTGCAATATGCTATAGTCATTTTAAAACTATCGTCTTCCTTACATTTAAATCTAATCAAATCATTTTTGTCATATCTTCTATGCTTTCCAGTAGTTCTATATGAAGTTATTTTTCCTTCTTTTTCCCATCTTCTCATAGTAGGTACTGATACCCCTAAGAATTCACTTGCTTCTTTTATAGTTAACATATTTAAACACCTCCTAAATATATTATTTACAAAAGAAGTTGATTAAATTCATATAAATTTGAATAGTTTTAAATATTTTTATCTAATCTGTTAAAATCCCCCCATGTTAATATGTATTCTATTAAAAGATGATTCTACATAAACTATTAAATTCCTATAAATTAATAAAAAAAATAAGCAAATAATCTATTTTCTTCAAAAATAATCTGCAAATTAAATTATCAAATATTTTTAAAGAATTAGTTCATACATAAATTTATACTTATATTAAATCAATTGATTGACAAATAACTAGATTACAATAACTAAAAACTAAGGAGGATTATTAATATGGAATTAAATAACAGAGAGTTAGCTACAGAAGTTTCTGAAACTGTATTATCATCTACATTAAAAATTAAATTAGACTGTGGAATTGGTGAAAATGGAAAATCAATAATAAAAACTAGAAGTTTTTCAAATGTAAAAGGAGATGCAAAAGCTCTAGATGTTTTCAATGTTGCACAAGCTTTAATAAGTCTTCAACAGCATGATCCATTAAACATAGTTAAACAGGATAATACTGAATTAAACTAAAAATTATATTAAGGGGGTAATTAAAAATGGGAATAGAAACTAAATTATTAATGATATTTTCAACATCAATGGGAAGAAAGGTTAGTCTTTACGTTAGTGATCCAAGAGAAGATTTAACTGAATCAGAAATTAAATCTGCAATGGAAGTTATAGTAGCTAAAAATATATTTGCTCCAAAACTTGGAGAAGACATAGTGTCAGCAGTTGAGGCTAAAGTTGTAACTACAGACACTACAGAATATGATTTGGTTATAGCTTAAACATATAAATATTATGGACTTTATTCAAATGGTTGCTAACCTTGGTTTTCCTGCAATAGTTACTATGTATTTATTAATTAGAATAGAAAGTAAATTGGAGGCTTTAAGCGTAAGTATAAATTCATTAAGTTCAAATATAAGTCAATTTAATAATTCAATTTGATTTAATGTTTTTAAATTCTAAAAATAGACACTTATAATAGTGTCTATTTTTATTTATAAGTACAAGCATGTCATTTTGGAAATAACAATAATTTTGTTATGCATGTATAAAATTTTTATTATTGTATCATACTTAAAATATCAATATTTTAACTATTCATTATTTGATGTAATTATTTAACTTTAATAATTATATTATTAGAATAATTATAAATATATAAATATAAATTAACTATGTCAAACTGGAAATATACAAGTTAGATATAATTTATAATTTTATTTGTATTGTTGATATTTAAACCTTTCTATATTATAAATTTATTTGTTTATATTTATGTATATATACAAACTTATATAAATATGTTTAAGTTTATGTATGTGTAAATGTTTACTTTTTATTTACATTAATTTATTTGAATTAATATGATAATTCTGTAAAGTTGTCAACTATAATTTGAGTTATATTTTCGATAAATTAGATTAAATTTATATATTTATTTGTTGTCTTCGATAAAAAAGGGATTCTAAGCTTTTTTATGTATTCATTAATATAAATACTGTCAAACGACTTTAAAAGCTTTCTATGGAGCGTTTAAAGGCTTTAAACATGCGTTTGATGTCCATATTAAATTTCCTTGTGCATTTATACTTAATTTTATCCATTTTTATATTTTACAACATTGATATTGTGTTTCACAATTATTATATGCTTTGTGACTTCCAATAAGACATGTTTTATTATTCTAAAAAAAACTATAATTAGACCTATTGTAGCTAAACTTAGTTTTTCTTCTAGTTTTATAAAAAACACCTATATTGTCTGTTAATAAAATATAATTAGTTCATAATTTTAATTTATAGATATATTTATTTGTAAAGAATAGGTCAGATTAGTATCTTTACTAGTCTTTACTTTAGTATTTAAACAGTATTTATATATATTTATAGTATTTAATAGTATTTAGACATAGCCACACCCCTTGGAATTACTAATGATTTTTGACTTAAACATGTCAGATTGGAATTTTAATATGTCACTTTGGAATTTTAATATGTCATTTTGGAAGTGTAAACATGTCAGATTGGAATTTTAATATGTCACTTTGGAAACTTAAATATGTCAAATTGGAATTTTAATATGTCACTTTGGAAATATAAAAATGTCAGATTGGAATCTTAATTATTTCAAACTAGAATCAACTATATTTTTAATTAAATTTAAATTATGTCAGATTGGAATTTTAATTATGTCTTTTAAAACATATTGACATTAATTTAAATATAAATCATTATCTTATTATAAGAATATAAAAAGTAGGTGCAATATTATGAATGAATTAACCAATGTTGAAAATCCTAAAATACTTATGAAAAATAATGTATTGATACAAGCTAAATATAGTTTAACATTAGTTGAAAATAGAATATTTTTACTTATGATGTATAAATTACAAAAAGAAAGTGAAGGAGTGCTTAGTTGCCAGATTTCACATGATGAGTTTAAGCTAGTTATAAAGCATGCAAAAGATAAAACAATTAAAAGTATTTCAAATTCGCTTAGTAATTTAAGAAAAAAGAGTATATTTTTTATGGAAGAAAAAGAAAATGGCAAAGGTATAATATGGGGAGAGTATGGATTTCTAAACGGATTTACATATGATGAAGAAACAAAGGTATTTAAAATAGAAGCATCTCAAAAAATTTATGATCTTTTAAATACATATCTTCAAACTGGATATACACCTGCAAATTTAGCAGTATTATTTAGTATGAAAAACTACTATGCTCAAAGGTTATATGACTTGTTAAGGCTATGGAGCGGAACAAAGAATGTAATTAACTATACTATAAATGATTTGAAAATGTATCTACAACTAGAAGATAGTTACCCAGAGTATGGGAATTTTAAAAGAAGAGTAATAACTCCTGCCATAAAAGAGCTTAATGAAACAGGGTATTTTGAGGTTGAATTTAAGGAAAATAAAGTAGGGAGAAAAGTAGACTCTCTAGATTTTATAGTTAAAGACTTAGATAAACGAAAATATTTTGAAAAAACAATAGTAGAAAATGTAGAAGAGAATAATTATGAGGTATTAGAAGAACCTATAAAAGATAATGGAATAAAATGCGAAATAGAAGAGAAAAGTGTCAAATTGGAAATAAGCACATATATACCTGATGAAACAGTATTTTCTAAAGGAACAATAAGACTGTTTAAAAATGATTTTAAAAATTATGATTTTAAAAATCAAGTATATAACAATGCATTTGAAGATGCTGTAGCAATAACTATGGAAAGAGATAATGTTGAAATTATAGAAGTTAAATCATATAAATACTTTAAAGGTGCACTTATAAATAGAATTGATTATTATAAAAATGAGATAGAAAAAAATGAAAAACACAAAGAAGAAATGGAATTATACTGGTGGGGAGACTTAGAAAAATAAAAATTGGAGCTAATCTATATGTAGATAGCTCCATTTTTTTATTTAGAAAATAAACTTAAATTAATTATTAAAATATCCACTAAGTCTAGATTCTTTTTTAGATTTAGCAGTTAAATCTATCAAATTAAGATCTTCCATAGTATAGCACTCTTCAGTTTCATCTATGTCATCTGAATGTCTAAAGTAAGTAGTAAATGACTTATTGCTGCTGTCATGTTCACAATAGTTGCAAGAATGAGAAGCCTTAGGCTTATGAGGAGGCACAGGATAGTGGTGTGAAGGAGTACACCCACAATCAGAGTGTGAGCAACCACAATGGTCATCACATGGGTCATAGCTATCATCATGACAAACATCACAATTACCAGTAGAATGTATAACTTTTTCGCCACCAGTAACAGATTTACCAACTATAACTCTATAAGAATTACTTTTACAATCATTAGCACATAAGTCAAATTGATAGAATCCATAGCAATCAGATATAGTATGAGCTATACCTTCATATTTATGAGTTCCATTACAATGAGAAACTCTTACAAGTTTGATTAAAGCATTAGGAACAGGACATCCTGAACAATCTTTTATTTGTCCCCAAAGTCTTACAGAAGGAGAAGTTTTTTCAACAACAACGTCAGCCCTAATTTCACAGCTACAGTCATCTACATCAAGATCTAGACTATTACCAAATATTGGCTCGCAATAATTATTATCATACATCATAAGTCAAAACACGCCCTTTAAAAAATTTTATTAGTGAAAAATATAAAAATATATATCACTTACTAGTAATATATGAAGAATGCGGTAATTTTGTTTGTATTTTTTATAAATAGATATCATTGAAGTTAGAGTAAATTTAGTATAAAATTAATATGAATACGATTTAAAATTGGCATTAAATTAAGTCAGATTTGGTCGAAAGGAGTAATATTGATGTCTAAAAGTAATATAAGACTATTTTATAAAAATCAGTTTGAATTAGGACAGGCTATAAAAAATTATATAGATGAGTACTTTAACAATGAAGTTGACCAAGAGGATTTTGAATCTAATCTAGTTAGAATCATTGATTCAAATAAAGATAAATTTTTTAAAGAAATGGATATAGCAAAAAAACCCAAGCAAATTTTAGGAAAAACTAGAGTAGAAGTAGTAAATAAAATTTTAAAAGAGAGGAGTGACTTCTATGAAAAAGATAGCAGTATTAAATAATAAGGGCGGAGTAGGTAAAAGTACAGTATCTGTACAAATAGCTCATGGACTAGCTAAATTAGGATTTAGAGTTATTTTAGTAGATTTAGATGGACAAAATGACAGTAGTTTATTTTTAGGAGTTAGCTCAACTGATTATAAAAAAACATTTTATGATTTAATTGATAAGAGGAATAAGATAGATATAGGCGAATGTATTTTAAATGTGAGAGAAAATTTAGACTTGCTTCCAAACTCAAACATTGAAGAAATAAATGCAGAGTTTTATAGAGAGCCTAGAATAGATTTAATTTTAGATGAGAAGTTAAAAGACTTAGAAAATATGGACTATGATTTTGTAATTGTTGATTGTGGTCCTCAAAGAACTAAAGTAAATGATGCAGTACTTTGCTATATTGACAAGATAATTATGCCAGTACAAGTCGAAGCAGCATCGGTTAGAGCTTGTGGAAGTATATATGAGTATCTTTCAGATTTAAGGTTATCTCCAGATAAAATAGCTTTAATAGTTCCTAATATGTATGATAAGAGAACTAAAGATGCTAATGAAAACTTATCGTTCTTAAAAGAGTTTTTTGCTGAAGATAATTTAATATCAGATCCAATAAGTAGAAGAGTAAAAATTACAGAAGCCGGAAAAATGGGTAAAACTGTATTTGAATATGATGAAGAATCATCACAACAATTTTTTAAAGTATTAGAAAGGTTGGTGGCTAAAATTGGCTAAGAGCGGTATAAATGCTAACTTTGAGAACTTAAAAGCAGAAATGATGAAAAAGAAAGAAGTAGCAAAGGAAATAAAAGAAGATAAAGTAGATGAATACAAATTTGAAAATGTAAATGAAAACAAAAATGTAAACAATTACGAAATTGAAATTGAAGAAGAAGAGGTTGTATCTAGTGGTATTTCAGCAAATAAAATTGTAATAAAGAAAGCACAAAAGGTTCAGCCACCAAAGAGAATAACTTATTATTTAAATCAAGAAACTATTAAAAAAATAGATAAATATTCAAAGATGACAGGCATGGGAAAATCAGAATTTGTGCAAACATTACTAGACATATCTTTAAATAATTTAGAGATAGAATAAGAAAATAAAAATGCACTATAGAACTTTAAATACTTGAAGTTTTATAGTGCATTCTCTATGTATTAAAATTAACTTTTTCTATAAATATTAAAAATATGGTAACAAAAATTACAAAAAATATAGATAAAATTACAATCATGTTTAGAAAAATACAATACAGGTATACAAATTTTATAACGATTTGATAAAGGCAAAATTAAAGAAATTTAATGACGCAAAGCTATAGGAGCTAATGTTTAAAAACTATGCTAGCCAGCTACCAAAGCAAATATATACTTAATAAGATATAAATATGCTAAACCTTTATAAGCGTTAAATATATAATATCTGGAGAATGAATTATGTTAAGAAATGAAAAAGTTAGAAAGTTAGTAAAAACAGGAGTGTTATCTTTTACTTTTTGTACTGTGCTAATGGGGCTTAATACTTTAGAGGGGTTTGCACATGGATATATAACAACAAGTAGAGCTGCTCTAGCGAAATATGGGCACAATACTAACGCAGGAAATGTACAATATGAACCACAGAGTGTAGAAGGAAAAGGGAATTTTCCACAGGCAGGTCCACAAGATGGGCAACTTGCAAGTGCAGGAATATTTTTAGAACTTGATGAACAAACTGAAAGCAGATGGACAAGAGTACCTATGAAAACAGGTAAAAATACTTTTGAATGGACATTAACAGCACCACATAGTACAAAAGAATTTAAATATTATATAACTAAAAAAGATTGGAATCCAAATGAAGCAATAAAAAGAAGTGATTTAGAAGAAATTGCAAATATAGATGGATATGGTAAAATACCTGAAAAATCTGTAAGCCACACTATAAACATACCTAGTGATAGAGAAGGGTATCATGTTATACTTGGGGTTTGGGAAATAGAAGATACAGGAAATGCATTTTACCAAGTTGTAGATGTAGATTTAAGTAGTGGAGTAGAGGATACACAAGCACCGACAGCTCCAACGAATTTAATATCTAATAATCAAACATCTAATTCTATTGAGTTAAACTGGGAAAAATCTACAGACAATATAGGAGTAAGTTACTATAATATCTACAGAAATAATATTAAGGTAGGAAGCAGTAAAACTACTAAATTTATAGATACAGATTTAAAAGCTGATACAGAGTATGAATATATAGTAAAAGCAGTAGATAATGCTGGAAACGAGTCAGCTAATAGCAATACAATAAAAGTAAAAACAAATCAAGTACCAGAGATAGATACAGAAGCACCAACAGCACCACAAAACCTACATTCAATGGGAGAAACAGAGTCTAGTATAGATTTACACTGGGCAAAATCGACTGATAATGTAGGTGTAAAAGAATACAATGTATATCGAGATGGATCATTAATAATTACAACTGAGAGTAATAGATTTAAAGATACGAATTTAGATGCTAACACTGAGTATAAATATACTGTTGAGGCAATAGATCAATCAGGTAATGTATCTCAAAGAAGTAATGAATTAATTATAAAAACAAAAGAAAAAGTAGAAGAAAATACTACTTGGGATTCAGATCAAATATACTTAGGTGGAGAAATTGTTACATACAATGGATTAGAGTATAAAGCTAAGTGGTGGACAAAAGGTGATGTTCCAGGAGAGAGTGATGTATGGCAGTTAATATCACAATCAGTAACAACTGAGTGGAATTTTAACATAGCATATAACCAAGGTGATGAAGTTCTATTTGAAGGCAATAGATATATAGCTAAATGGTGGACAAAAGGTGATAAGCCTAATATATCTGATGTTTGGAGAAAAGTGAACTAAAAATAATATAGAAAAAGGTGAATCTTGTATTTTGCAGGGTTCATCTTTTTTATACGTTAAAATTAATGAATCAAAATGTAAGGTCCTAGAATATATAAATAAGTGGGATATTTTAATTAAGAGGTGAAAATATGAAAATACTTATTACAGGATGTCAGGGACAATTAGGAAAGGCTTTAAGTGATTTACTATCATTAGAAAGTAAATATACTATTGTAGGTACTGATGTGGATACATTAGATATATGTAATGGAGTAGAAGTATCAGATTATATAAGAGAAAATAAGTTTGATGTTGTTATAAACTGTGCGGCATACACAAAAGTGGATTTATGTGAAACTAATTCAAGCTTAGCTTTTAATGTAAATAGCATAGGTGCAAAGAATGTTGCTATTGCATGCGAGGAAATTGGGGCTAAGGTAGTTTATATATCAACTGACTATGTTTTTGATGGAGAAAAAACAGAACCATATATAGAAAGTGATACTACAGGACCTGAAAGTATATACGGTATAACAAAATCGTTAGGAGAGTTTTATACAAGAAATTTTTCAACTAAATATTTTATAGTAAGAACAGCATGGCTTTATGGAGAAGGACCAAATTTTGTAAGAACGATGTTATCATTGAGTGAAAATAAATCTAGTATAAATGTTGTAAATGATCAATTTGGAAGTCCTACAAGCACAGTAGACTTAGCTTTATGTATAAAATCATTAATTGAAACAGATAACTATGGAACTTATCATGGAACGT
>NZ_JBOFYU010000241.1:0-2859 GCF_051654825.1 Clostridium sp. | reverse complement strand
TTTTATTTATAAACCAAAAAGAATCATTAGGGATGATATATTTTGTACTTGCAATTAGATCGATAGGAACTAGTTTCCATATGCCTGCAATGCAATCATCAATACCTATGATTGTACCTCAAGATAAATTAAGCTTAGCGGCAAGTATAACTCAATTTATACAATCGATATCAAACATAGCAGCACCAGCTCTTGGAGCATTGATTTTTGCGAAATACTCGATAGAATATATTTTAATAATAGATATTGTTGGAGCTATAATGGCAGTTACAACATTGTTATTTGTCAAAATACCTAATCCACCCAAAAGTCAAGATGATGTTAACAATGAAGGTATGATTCAAGAAATGATATATGGATTTAAAGAGCTGAGAAAAAATAAAGGTATGTATATTCTTACAGTTATATTATCTATAAATACGATTATATTTATGCCAATTGCATCATTATTTCCTCTTATGGTGAGTAATCATTTTAATGGAGGAGCTTATGAAGCTGGGTTTGTAGAAATTGCATTTTCAATAGGATTACTTGTAGGGTCTGTACTATTAGGTCTTATTGGTGAAAAATATAAGAAGAGTAATATAATTAGTTTATCAATTGTGATATTTGGAATAGCATTAACTGTATCAGGTATGCTTCCAATGAACTATTTAGTAGTATTTGCATTGATGTCAATGATTATGGGATTAGCAGGACCACTATTTGGTGGTGCTCATTATGTTTTACTTCAAAGTAAAATAGAACCGAGTGTCCTGGGTAGAGTTATTTCAATTAGCAATAGCATGATGCTTTCAGCAACGCCTATAGGGCTTTTAATAGCTGGACCAGTATCTCAGATAATTGGGATTGATAAATGGTTTTTAATATCAGGAATTTTAACAGTTATAATTGGATTTGTATGTAAGTTCAATAGTGCTGTTGGTAAAATAGAAAAATAGTATTATTTAAAACAGACACAAATTAGGAGGTAATATATGATTATACGTGGTTGTATATATTTTTTAAGATTAAGAGGATAAGACACGGGTTGTGACTATTATCTTAACTTAATCAAAAGTCATAATCCCGTTATACTTAAATATTGAAGTTTAAATATAAGAATTATAGGAGATTATGAATATGAGAAAAAAAGGAATACTTGTAGGTATTAACATAAATAATAAAATTAATTTTGATGAGTCTATGATAGAACTGAAAAATTTATGCCAAGCTTGTGAAATAGAGGAAGTTGCTCATATAAAACAGAATGCAAAAAAAGTGAATTCAAAATTCTATATGGGTAGTGGAAAAATTAAAGAAGTACGAGATTTAATCTTAGAAAAAGATGTTGATGTAGTAGTATTTAATAATGAGCTATCAGCATCACAATTAAAAAATATTGAAGAAGAAATAGAGTGTAGTGTCATAGATAGGACCACTTTAATATTAGATATATTTGCAAATAGAGCAAAAGCTAGAGAAGCTAAGTTACAGGTAGAGATAGCAAGACTTCAATATGAACTCCCAAAGCTAATAGATGATAATGAGGATTTAGGTCGTCAAGGTGGTGGAGCAGGACTTAAAAATAGAGGTTCTGGAGAAACAAAATCAGAATTAGAATTTAGAAGAATAAAAGATAGAATAGTAAATCTAAATAAGGAATTAGATACAGTAATGTATCAAAGGGAGATTCAAAAAAGTAAAAGAAGAAAATCAAGTATACCAAACGTAGCACTTGTAGGATATACAAATGCAGGAAAATCATCAGTTATGAATGTATTTGTAGAAAAGTTTATAAATAATGAAGATAAAAAAGTATTTGAAAAAAATATGTTATTTGCAACCTTAGAAACTTATGTGAGGAAGATAAAATTACCTAATAATAGGTCCTTCTTATTATCAGATACAGTAGGATTTGTAGGGGATTTACCACATAATTTAGTTAAAGCTTTTAGATCAACTTTAGAAGAAGTGTGTGATGCAGATTTATTACTTCATATTGTAGATATTTCTAATCCTAATTATGAAAATAATATTAAGGTTACTAATGAAACATTACACCAAATTGGAGCTGAAAATATTCCTTCGATTTATGTATTCAATAAAAGTGATTTAGTTGAATTAGAAGAATTAAATGATGATAGCATTTTTATTTCAGCTAAAATGAATATAGGTATAGATGAATTAATAGAATCTATATGTAAAGAAATCTTTGCTGAGTATATAAAATTAAAGATAATGGTTCCATATTTAGATGCAAAGATAATAGCTTATATTATGGAAAATGAAGCTGTTATAAATTTTGAATATACAGATAGTGGTGTTATATTCGATTTTGAATGTAGTAAAGTTGAATATATCAAATATAAAGAGTATATAATTTAGTATAAAAAACTAATATATTAAAAAGAGATGTTTGTAGAAATATTAGCATCTCTTTTTTTTACACTTACAAAAGTATAAAGTAATAAATGAGTTATGTTCTGATAAATAAAGGGTTTCATATATATATAAGTATATGAAAGACGATTTATTTAAAAGAGACTATAGCTTGTACTCACCTATAAATTCCAATTTATCTGATAATTAAAATACAGTACAAGATAATAGCTAATATTAATAAATATATAACGGTTCAAGAATTATGAAGTTCTTGAACCGTTTAATTTACTGGCTTTAGAGCAAGTTTGATGCAAAATTTCGGAAAAAACGGAGCTACCCCTTATTTCATTAAAAAGTCTATTGCAATTTGCTCCAATCCTATCTAGCTTATTTATGAATATTAATGTTGGGATTTTAAGATACTTCAAGGTGTTAAATAGTATTCTTGTTTGGGATTGAATTCCTTCTACAGCTGATACCACTAGTATTGCTCCA
>NZ_JBOFYU010000240.1:0-12841 GCF_051654825.1 Clostridium sp. | reverse complement strand
GGGGCTGTCGCATTAGCGGATTATAAAATCCGCTAGCGATAGCTCCTTTTTCATATCTATGGAAACCTGAGGCTGATTTTAGATGATGTATAAATACATCATCTAAAATAGGCGCACTTTAATAAGCCTAATAAAAAGACTAAAAAAAATAAATTATGAAGCTGGATTTAGATCAAATAAATGCTTACCAGTTCGGTTAGTTTGGATTTTATTATGTAATTTTTTAATGTTATGAGCAATTGCAAGTAAAATACTTTCTGCTAAAACATTATTTTTACCTCTACACATAAATCTTCTGAAGCTCATGTCGTGCTTTATTTGTGCAAAAGAACCTTCTGCTTGAATACTCCTATTAATTCTAAGTTGACACCCTTCCTCTGTAAGTATTCTATCTAAATCCTCCTTTCTTTGTCTATTAAACTTTTTTGAAGTCTCAAATTTTTTAGTTCTTTTTTCTAATGGCATTTTGGAATTGTTTCCCTTTATACATTTAGATTTATACTCACAGTTGCTGCAATCTTCACAAATATATATTGTTTTTTCACTTTTATATCCTGTCTTTGATTTTTTAATTACTGTTCCTTGAACTGATAACCTTTTGTGATTTTTGCATATAAAAGAATCGGTATCATAATCATAATTCATATTTTCAACTTTGCTAATATCATTTATATATTTTCTTGTTTTAGATATCTCATAATTGGATGGTTTTATAAATGCAATCTGATTATTATCTTCAATAAATGAGTAATTTTCTTCACTTTCATAACCTGCATCAGCAACTATCTTTGAATATTTAAAATCTAACTTTTCTTCCATTCCAGTTAAAAATGGAATCAATGTAGTTGTATCTGTTGGTTGAGGGCCGATAGTAAGCCAAGTTATATATTCAGCATCAACGCCATGTTGAAGATTATAAGCTGGCTTGAGTTGACCATTTTTCATTGCATCTTCTTTCATTCTCATAAAAGTAGCATCTATATCAGTTTTTGAATAACTATTTCTTTCACCGCAAGTGTAGACTTTCTTTGTATAATCTTTAAGTCTCAAAAGATATTCATCAAGACTTTCTATTGATTTTTGTAATAGACTTTTTCTTTTACCACATCCGTGGACGAATTCTATTCCTTCTAATTTCTTAAGTTGATTAAGTTTCTTTTTTAGTTTTTTTACATGCCTCATTTGAACTTTATCTTTGTAAACTAGTTTAATACCATAAAGTAATTCACACTCTTTAACAAGGTCGGCTATTTTTATAAGTAAATTGGCCATATTTTTTGTAACAGACTTTTTCCATATAAATGTATACTTATTTGCACAAGCTTCTATTTTAGTACCATCAATAAATATAGATTTACCTGAAACTTCACCAATTTTATATAAAAAATTTGATGTTTCAGCTAAAATTATTTCAGCATAAGGGCTAAAGTGAATACTTCTAAATCTTGCTAATGTTGAATGGTCGGGTGCGGAAGCCCCTTCAAGCAAAAACATAAAATTAATATCTCTACGACATGCACATTCTATATCTCTTGAAGAGTATATTCGATTCATATAAGCATAAAGCATGATTTTCAGCATATTTTTAGGTGAGATTTGATTTTCCCTTATTCTAAAATAAGTGGAATATAAGTCATTTAAATTCAACTCCTCAACAAATTGACTTAATAATCTTACCGGATCATTTGCTGGTATTTTATAATCCAAATCAAACTGAAGTTTGACTTGATAAAGCTTTTTATAAGTAGTATAATCTTCTTGTAAAATATTTTCTTTTGTTTTCATAAAAATATTTTATGTTAAATCCCAAACTTTATAAGTTTGGGATTTATCTTTTTGCACAAAAAAAGAGCTGTACACTAATTTCTTAGTGCGACAGCCCCTTGTTTATTATAATACAATAAAGGCTATAATGAAGAATAGTTTTTTCACTTTGATAAAATCCTTTTATATTGGGCGTATAATTTGATTTACAGCCTGTAAGAATTAAGAAAATAAATAAACATAAAAATGAGACAAGCTTTTTCTTCACAATAATAATCTCTAAATTTAACTTTAATTAACAATAAATTGCAAATTTATAATATCATATAAATAGGAGAATTACTTGATATTAGCAAAAAATAATCTTAAATAAAAAGGAGAGTGATTTTAAATATAATGGTTGCTCTTAATAACGTAATTAATTTAATGTAGGAGGAATAGATGAAAAAAGAATGTAAAAAACTAATAAGAACAATGTTACTTATATTGCACTTAATAGTTGGTATTGGTGCTTTAGCAGGAGGCAGTGCAGCTATAACAAACCCAGTTCAGCCACTTGGGTTGAGTGCTGAAATATATTTAAAAAACTCACCATTTAATGATTTTTTAATACCTGGTATTATTTTATTTATTGTAATAGGTTTAGGTAATTTATTAGCAGCAGTATTTATAAAATTAGATGTTAAGTTTAAAGGATATATAAGTGGATTTTTTGCATGTGCTTTAATTATTTGGATTGTTGTCCAATGTATAATGCTAAGAGAAATAAATTTTTTACATGTATTATTTTTTTCAATTGGTGTAGTACAAGGGATGTTTGCAAGCATTTTATTATATAAAGAAAGGTTGTTTCCTTTTGATATTATATTAAAGCATTTTAAGATATAGTTAGTAAATTATAAAAGCATTAAAAGTGTTGAATTTAATACTTCTAATGCTTTTATTTACTTTATACCTTTGATAATAAAGATTAAGCATATTTGGTAAAAATTATTAATAAAAATATAAAAAAATAATAATTTAATGTTGAATTATATCTAAAATATGGGTAAAATACATGAGGGGGAAGGTGGTATAATAATGAGAAAATTTATGATTAAAAGAAGAAAATCAATTATTGCAGCTATTATTAGTTTAGCTGTAGGAGCTACTTTAGGATTTACAGGTGGTACGACTCAAGAGGAAATTGATGTTCTTTTAGCTAAAAATGAAACTATTTCAATTCAAGTGAAAGAACAGAACTCTGTAATTAAAGAAAGTAATGAAAAATTAGATTCTTTAAATGAAGAAATAAAAGAGTTAGAAGCAAAGAAGCTTGAACAAGAAAAAATAGAAAAAGAAGAAGCTGAGAAAAAGGCTAAAGAAGAATCTGAAAGAAAAGCTAGGGAAGAAGCAGATAGACTTGCAAGAGAAGATGCTGAAAGAAAGGCACAAGAAGAGGCTTTAGCATTAGCTAATTCTCAACAAGATTATAATTCCTCAAATGCTGGTACAGGCTATGTTGAAGAAGAACCAATAGGACAACTTGTTTGGAAAACTAAATCAGGTTCTAAATATCATAGCAGAAACAATTGTGGAAATACAGATTCAGCAAGCGCAAGTCAAATTACAGTAGATCAAGCTATAAGTAATGGATTAGGTCCATGCTCTAAATGCTTTTAATTAGAGGTGAAATAGATGATTACAAATATAAAAAAATACATGGGAACTATAATTATATCATTAATATGCCTTTTTGTAGGAATTGCAATTGGATCACCTACAACTTCGCATACAACAACAGAATTAAATGAAGAATATGAAAAGATAAATGGAGAGTTAAGTGGTAAAGACTTAGAAGTTAAGGTACTTGATGAAAATATAAATAAAGCAACTAGTAAAATTAAAGAACTTAAAAAGTCAGTAAAACAGTAGGTATTCCTACTGTTTTTTCTTTTTTGAGTAGAAATTATTAAGAGTTTAAAAGTGATTGCTGTAATAATAATTTATTATTTCATCAAGGATTGTATTTAAGTAAATATTAACATCTGTATGTTTGGCTTTAATTTCTAAAAGTTTTCTTAAAGTAGAGGGTCTAAGCTTATATCCTCTTACTATTGTAAATTCTTCTCCATTTATAGGAGGGGTAATACCATTTAGCTTTTCTTTTTTATTATTTACCTTTGACATTATCATTTTGACACCTCATTTTTTAATTTTATTCTTATAAAAATTTCCCTTCATTAAGTAAATATGCACAAAAGTATATTTTAAAAAGAAAAATAAAAAAAATTATAATTTATTTCAAATTTTCGTGGTTTGCTCCGTAATTATAAGTATGGAAGGCTTTTAATAGAAATATTAAAAGAGATAAGATTATTTTAATTAAAAAAGGAAAGGAGAAGGCTTTATGGAAGAAATAGCTAGAGAGTTTAGGTATTTGTATAATTGCGACTTGCAAAGAGGAGGGTATATAACAATTCCAAAGGAGATTTATTCAGAAGAAGCTTATAAGGATTTAAGTAATGATGCTGTATTACTATATGGAATTTTATTAGATAGGTTTAAGTTAAGTAGAAGCAATAATTATATAGATAAATATGGAAGAACATATGTAGTAGCATCTTTAGAAAGGATTTCTGAAATACTTAAGGTATCTAGGGGTAAAGCTAGAAGAACTATAAGAGAACTTGAAGCGATGAAATTATTAAAGATTGAGAAGATGGGAGGGTATAATTCTAAACGAAGGATGTTTTTAGGTGAGTTTTTTGTTGATGGAGATAAAGAGGCTAGGCACAAAAAAGATACTATGGATGGTACAAATATTGCACCATCCAAGGTACAAAATTTGTACCCTAATAAAACTTATAATAATAAAACTTATAATAATAAATATGTAAAAAAAGATATTGGAGTAAATAGTTGTTACTTAGAGGAATTTAACTTTGAAGATTAATTTATAGGAAAAATAATTTTAAGGGGGAATATTTATGGAGTTACCAAAAGCAATAGAAAGTGAGCAAGCTATTTTAGGGTCTATGCTTAATTATAAAGAAGTAGTTAGAGAGGTAGTTGATATATTAAAAAGTGAATATTTTTATTATACAAATAATTTTAAAATATTTAGAGAAATAAAGGAACTTTACAATGAGGGATTAGTATGTGATATTCCTACATTGTCACAAAGCTTAAATAATAAAGGGATTTTGCAGGAAGTAGGTGGAGTTACTTATTTAGTAAAGCTTTATGAGGGAGCTACATTAGGTGAAAATATTAGATATCATTGTGAATTAATAAAGGATAGTGCAAAGAAAAGAAATATTATAGAAATGAGTAGAGAACTAATAAGAAGGGCTTATTTAATGGATGAAAAGGCTGATGAGATAATAAACTACGGACTTGGGGAGATGTATAAGCTTATAGGTGAAAAAGGTGATATGTACAAGCTATCTGAATGTATTGATGAAGAACTTTGTGAAATTGAAGAAAGATATAATAAAGGTGGAGATATAATAGGAGTAGATACAGGATTTGAATCCTTAAATAAAGTAATAGGAGGACTTCAAAAGGGGAATTTATTTGTTATTGCAGGAAGACCTTCTATAGGGAAAACAGCTTTCGCACTAAATATAGCATTAGAAGCAGCTAAGAAAAGTACAGTTGCTATATTTTCCTTTGAAATGTCTAGAATAGAAATAGCAGACAGATTTTTAAGTTATGAAGGTGGTATTAATTTAAGCAAGATAAAATCAGGAAAATTATTAGATGATGATTTTATAAAAATATCAGAAGCATCAAGCACTTTAAGTCGTAGAAATGCCTATATTTATGACGGAGGAGCATTAACGGCAGAAGAAATTAAGGCAAAATCAAAGAAGTTAAAGGCAAGTGTGGGGTTAGATGTAGTTGTAGTTGATTATATTCAACTTATTAAATCAGAGGAAAGAAAATGGACGAATAGATCAACTGAAGTTGGTGATATATCTAGAGCACTTAAGAATTTAGCTAGAGAACTTGGAGTAAATGTTATAGCTATATCACAATTATCAAGGGGAGTAGAATCTAGAGTAGATAAAAGACCAGTTATGTCAGATTTAAGAGAGTCAGGGGAAATTGAGCAGGATGCTGATATAATAGCTATGCTTTATAGGGATGAATACTACTATAAAGATAGTGAGGCAAAGGGTATTTGTGAAATATTAATACCTAAAAATAGAAATGGTGTTACAGGTATGTTTAAGCTTAAGTGGTTGCCAAATATTTAGAGGTTTACTGAGCTAAAATAGATAATATTAATTTTAAGTAAGAAAATTTTACCTAATATTTATCATAAAGAATGTATATTTAACTATCTTAAAAAAAGTAAAATTGTAAGATATGAGAAGACACCTTTATAGTAAACAATTTTATTATTTAACTTGTTTACTATTAAAGGTGGCATATTACTATCCTACTGTTTTTTTGTTTTCATTAATATATTTTAAACAATCCTTAGCCTTTAGAGGTTTGCTAAATAAGTATCCTTGATATATACCATCACCTAAGGAGTCTAAAATAGCTTTTTGATTTTCATTTTCTACAAATTCACAAACAATATTTAAATCAGAATTTTCACAAAGTGTGTACATTGCATCAACTATTGAAAGTGAATCTTTATTTATTTCAATATCTCTAATAAGGCTTCCATCAAGCTTTATAGTATCGATAGAATATCTTTTTATATATAAAATAGGGTTATATCCTTCACCAAAATCATCAATAGCAAATTTTACGCCTAAATAGCTTAGTTGCTTTATTTGAGATATAGTTATGCTATCAGTACCTAAAGCAGATGTTTCAGTTATTTCTAATTTAATATCACTAAATTTCAAATTATTTTCTTCTATAATAGATTTAATAAAAACATAAAAAGAAGGATCTTTTAATTGTGTTGAAGATATATTAATAGAAAGTTCTAGATTAATATTTGATTCATTAAGGATTTCTTTAAATTCAGCACAAGATTTTTTTATAATCCATTTTCCTAATTTATTTATGTAACCTGATTCTTCTGCAAGATATATAGCAATGTTAGGGGGAATATTCCCAAGAGTTGAATGTTTCCATCTAAATAAGGCTTCTACACCAATAACTAAACAATGTTTATTCACTTGAGGTTGATATTCTAAATATAATCCATTTTCTTTAATTAAATCATTATATAAATCAATAGATAAAATTTTAGATATTCGGCCTATTGAATCAGTTCTATTTATAAGTTTTAAATCATTAGATTTACTTGAAAAATTATAATACTTAAATTTATTATAAGAATGTTTAACTTCTATTTCAAAAACTTTATCTGATAATTTAACAAATGGAATATAAATAAGGGTTCCTATTACTAAGTTTATTATTTGAACAATTACACCTGAAAAATCACCAGTTAAAAAGTAACCATTAATAAATATAGGCATAGAGGAACTTATAAAAATAGTATCAATATTTATAAATCCTATATATAGGGCAAAAAGGCTTATTAAAGTCGATATCAATGGAACTAATATAAAAGGAATTAAGTATATTGGGTTAAAAATAATAGGTAGCCCATAAATAATAGGTTCATTAATATTAAAAAAACTAGTTATTACTATTAATGGTGAATTTATATTACTTTGTCTTTTGGGTTTAAGTATATATATTGCTAATAAAAGGCAAATTGTAGAACCAGCGCCTCCTAAATTAGATAATATAACATAGAAAGGTGTGTCAGATTGACCGTATAATATATGCCCTCCATTTCCACCAAAAAACCAAATTAATTGATTTAGAAGTACATCTTTTAAGGTGAAGAATATAGATTCACTGCTACTTCCTAGAATAATAAATCTATCAAATAACTTGTTAAGAATAGCAAACTTAAATAATATTGTCATTAATATAGTTAGTATAGATGGAATTATAGCGTATGTAGCATTTTCATAAATTTTATCGTAATACTTTAACTTTTTAAGTTTAATTTTCTTTATATATTTATAAACAAAGATGAAAAATTGAGAAGTAATCAATACAAAAACAAATGACAAACAAGTTTTAAAAATATATATGGCGTAATTGTCAGGGTGATTATTATAGTTTATATTTAAAATATGAGTGCAAGTAACTGATATCGATGCTGGGATAACAGAACATATTTTTATATCATTCTTACTATCTTTATTAAAATTATCTACAAATGTACTACTAATAGAAAATGGAAGTGAGTAAATTAAAGCAATATTAATAACAGTTCTAATTTTATATAGAGACGATATATAAATTTCGTATTTATCTATAATAAACAAATAATGTGCAATGTCAAACATGTAAAGAAAAATTTGTAAAAAGCAACCTATTAAAATCAAAGGTTTTATTTTTAATAAACCGTCTTTTATAGACAATATCCATTTATTACTATAAATTTTATAAACAAAAGTATAAAAGTAATTTTTCATGGTTACCTCCTTAATATTGTTACAGCTACATATTATATCATAATAATCTAAAATATTACATAATTAATCTTTACGCTTTATAGATTTATAGATAGTAATATAATAAAAATAAAAAACAATCTTAAATAGTTATAGTATTAGTATGTATTTTATGTCATTTATTATAGGTGTAAAATGATTAAATATATTATAATTATTATAAAATACCAATAAAGGGACGGGTTTAATGAGTAATACAGTGAAAATACTTGAAATAAAAGAAGATAATATAGAAGAGGTTTTAAAAGTTATACATAATTCATTTGAAACAGTAGCTAAAGAATATGGATTAACTAAGGATAATTCAAAGGGGAATGCAGCTTTTATTAACAAAGGGAAACTTATAAGTGATAAGAAAAGTGGGAATTTAATGTATGGTTTATTTAAAGATGAAGAATTAATAGGTTTTATGCAGCTAAAAAAGAAAAATGATTTAATATATATATTAGAAAATTTATCCATACTACCTATGTGGAGGAATAATGGATACGGAATATTATTACTTGATAAAGCTAAAGAAGATATGAAAAATCTTGGTGGTAAAAAGCTTTCATTAGGATGTATGTATGAAAATACTAAACTAGTTGATTGGTATGTAAAAAATGGATTCATTTATAAAGGCAAAAAATCTTATAAAAAATATCCTTATACAGTAGGCTTTTTTGAGTATATGTAATTAAGTCAAAGTAAAATACTTAAAAGTTAAGAGTTAATTGAAGTATATAAAAAAGTTAAGAATTAAAAAACTAATAGATTAAATTAATTAATAAGAGTAATTTTTTGCGCATTTTATTTAAAATTTTCATTTTTACAGTATATTGAATAATAAATATTAGTAGGGTATAATTAAAAACAGGTTTATACTTCCAGTATATACCTGTTTTTATTATTAAATAATGTTTTAGAGAGGTAAAATGAGTATATTTAAATTAGAAGCTAAAAACATAAGAAATGAATTGATTACCTTACGAAGAAACTTGCATCAATATCCAGAACTTGGAATGCAAGAAAGGGAAACATCTAGGTTTATTAAAGAGTTTTTAAAAGCAGAAAATATACCTTTTATAGAGACAGCAAAAACAGGAGTATGTGGAATAATTAAGGGAACAAAGGGTGATGATTTAAATAGATGTATTGCACTAAGGGCAGATATTGATGGACTTCCTTTAGAGGATAAAAAAGTATGTGATTATTCATCTAAGATTAATGGAAGGATGCATGCTTGTGGTCATGATGCTCATACAGCAATCTTGTTAGGAGCAGCAAAGCTCTTAAATAAGCATAAGAACTTATTTAGTGGAACTGTAAAGTTATTGTTTGAGCCAGCAGAGGAAACTGTAGGAGGCTCTAGATTTATGATAAATGAGGGAGTTTTAGACTCACCTTATGTGGAAAAAATTTGCGGATTGCATGTAGAAGAATCTATAGAAAATGGAACTGTAATGGTAAGAAGAGGAGTAGTTAATGCAGCTTCAAATCCATTTAGTATAACTATAAAGGGAGCAGGAGCTCATGGAGCTTATCCTCATAAATCCATAGATCCAATAGTAGTGGCAAGTGAAGTGGTTTTAGCAATTCAAAATATTATTAGTAGAGAAGTAGATACCTCTAATCCAGCTATTATTACAATAGGTAGTATTCATGGTGGAACAGCTCAAAATATAATTCCAGAAGAAGTAAAGTTAAATGGAATTATTAGAACTATGGAAAAAGAAGATAGAATCTTTATAAAAGATAGATTAGTAGAATTAGTAGAAGGAATATGCAAGGCATTTAGAGCAAGCTCAGAAATAGAAATAGAAGATTCATATCCTAGTCTTTATAATAATGATGAAATGGTAGACCTTTTTATAGAAGTGGCAAGTAACATCTTAGGAAAAGAAAATGTACTAGAACAGAAAAAATCTAAGATGGGTGTAGAAAGCTTTTCTTACTTTGCAAATGAAAGACCATCTGTATTTTATTTCTTAGGCACTGGCAATAAAGAAAAGGGAATTATTCATCCAGCACATAGCAATCTTTTTGATATTGATGAGGATGCCTTAGAAACAGGTGTTTCCATACAATGTGAGTTAGTTCTTCAATATTTGACAAGAAGCTAAAATAATATTAATCTATAACAATGGGGAAAGTATAATTAAGACAATAAACACTAGGAGTGATTAATTTGATAATACCAATAGGAACAAATGAAGCAGGTCAAAGATTAGACAAATTTTTAAGAAAGTTATTAAAGGATGTACCTTTAAGTAAAATCTTTAAGGCCTTAAGAAAAGGTGACATAAGAGTAAATGGTAAAAAGCAAAAGGAAAACTATAGTCTTCAATTAGATGATGTCATTGAAATTAAATATATTCAAAGTAATAAAGAAGAAAGAAAAAAGAAATTCATTAAAGTTGAAGCAGGTGGCTTAAAGGTTACTTTTGAAGATGAAAATTTACTTGTAGTTGAAAAATGGCCTGGTGTATTAGTTCATCCAGATCAAAAAGGAAAAGAAGCTACATTAACTGATTATGTTTTATCTTATTTAAATGAAAAAGGTGATTACTTACCTGAAAATGAAATTACATTTACACCAGCATCATGTAATAGATTAGATAGAAATACATCAGGTATAGTTATATTTGGTAAAAACTTTGAAGCCTTAAGGTCATTAAATGAAATGATTAGAGAAGGAAAAGTTGAAAAATACTATATGACTTTAGTTAAAGGTAAAGTTAAGGATGGTTTATATAAAGGATATATCTTAAAAAATGAAGATGTAAATATATCTAAGGTTTATGATGAAGAAGTTAAGGATTCTAAAGAAATAGCAATGGAAGTTAAAACTATTCAAACTAATGGAGCATATTCATTACTTGAAATAAACCTTATAACAGGAAGAAGCCATCAAATTAGAGCTCATTTAGCTCATATAGGAACACCTATTATAGGAGATAGTAAGTATGGAGATAGAAAGCTTAATTCATTCTTTGCAAATAAGTTTGGATTAGAATGTCAATTCCTTTATGCTTATAAATTAATATTTAGAAATACTCCAGAAAAATTAGCTTATTTAAAGAACAAAACTGTAGTAGAAGCTCTACCACCAATGTTTAAGAAAATAAAGACAGACGTATTTAAGTTTAGATAGATTTTTAAAAGGGGAAAATTATGGAAGAAAGAACTGCTGGACGTGGATTTTTAATATTATCAGTTGCAGGTATCTTAGGAAAACTGTTATCAGCTTTATATGTTCCACTATTAACAGGGATAATTGGAGAGAATGGATATGGTATATATTCTGTAGGATATGACATATTTATATTCTTATTTGCAATATCTAGTTTAGGAGCTCAACCAGCAATAACAAAGGTAGTAGCAGAATTAAGAGCTGTAGGAAATCATAAAGATGCATTAAGAGCCTTAAAGCTTTCAAGGAATTACTTAGCCATTGGAGGCGGACTTTTAACGGTATTATTTATGGCTATTGCATTTCCATTTGCAAACCTAATATCAAGACCAGACTCAGCACTTTCATTTGTATTTTTAGCACCAGCTATAGTTTTAGCAGCTATTTTAGCAGCATATAGAGGATATATGCAAGGGATAGAGGATATGCATTCCCTTGCTATATCACAAGTTTTAGAGCAACTTGTAAATGTAATGCTAAGCTTAGTATTTGCAGCTCTATTAGTTGGAGTAAGTGTACAGTGGGGAAGTGCGGGAGGAACTATAGGAACTTCTTTAGGGGCTTTAGTTGCAATAGTTTATATAATTTATATCTACGAAAAGAGAAATTATGAAGATGAAGCAATAGAAAATCATAACGAAGGAAAAAAATCTATTTCTGACAAAAAAATAATTAGAAAGCTAGTTATGTATGGATTACCTATTACTCTTGTAGCAGGTGTTCAAAATTTTGCAGGAGTAGTTGATGTAATTACTGTAGGAAAAAGTTTAAAGGCAGCAGGATTCAATGGAGTAGCTATAAATGAGTATTCAGCAGTACTTGGATATTATAAAGTTTTACTTTATGTGCCACTTACTATAGTTACAGCACTTGGAACATCAATATTCCCAAGAATAATTCAAGCCTTTGTTCATAAGGATAAAAAAGATTTAAAAAAGCAAACAAAGTATGCATTTAGAA
Organism: Clostridium sp.; assembly: GCF_051654825.1. GTDB lineage: Bacteria > Bacillota > Clostridia > Clostridiales > Clostridiaceae > Clostridium. Next base: position 454 of record NZ_JBOFYU010000240.1, on the reverse strand, counting down.
TAACTTATATGATAGTTATTCCAGCAACACTAGGGTTAGCTCTTTTAAGTAAGGAAATTTATGCATTTTTATTCCCTAATGCAGGGGATGGATATAAATTGCTTATGTATGGATCAATAGTTTTAATATTTATGTCAATAACAAGTATTCAAAATGTAATACTGCAAGGAATAAATAAGTTTTACCTTATTATAGGAACTGCTTCTTTAGGAATTGCATTTAAGGTTGTATTTAACATACTATTAGTTAGAATTCCAGATATAAATATAGTAGGAGCTGTTATAGGGACATTCTTTTCATTTTTAATACCAGCAATTATTAATCATATTAAATTACAAAAGTTCTTTAAAGTAAGAATTCCTGTGATAGGTCAAGCAATAATTCCATTAATATCATCTATTATGATGAGTGGAGTAATATATGCATTTAAATCACCAGTAATGAGAATAGTAAA
>NZ_JBOFYU010000239.1:0-4038 GCF_051654825.1 Clostridium sp. | reverse complement strand
TGTCAGCATCTTTCTCGCCTTCAACTAAAAATATTTCTTTATTTTCTTGAATACTTTTTACAACTATTGGCATATTATATAGTAAGTTTACTTTTTCGCTTTTAAAGTCAAGTGAGTAGTAGTCGCCCTTATCGACTATATTTGCTTGACTATATTGTTTTTTGTTAGTTTCTTTATTTTTAAATTTAATCCTAACTAGCTTCGGAACTCCTTCAACATCTAAATAGAAATGCATATCTTCAAGTACATATGATTTATCTTTATACCAATGACTATTATCTCTTTCTATATATTCCTTTAATTTATCAAGTTTAGTCTTTTCTATTGAATAACTTAATCCTAATATTTCTAACGCTTTCTTTGTTGCTTCTAATACATCATATCCTTCTTTATATCTTATAAAATCTATACTGTCTCCACTAGCCTTACAAGTAAAACATTTGTATCTTCCACCCTTTAAACCCATGCTTGGATGTTTGTCTGAATGAAACGGACATAATACATTTCCCTTGCTTGTTTCTACTCCGTAATACTGTAATACCTTCTTTATATTTTCGCTATCACTTTTTATAATGTCTATAGCTTCTAATAATGATATTTGCATACATTACCCCCTATTTAATTTATTTTTAATCTCTTCCTTAGTATCTTTATACATATCACTTATACTAACATCTAATAATATTTCTAGTATAAGCAATTCTTTAACGGTAAAAGGTCGCCTTTCATTTTCCTTGTCAGAGTAGCTACCTTGCTTAATCCCAAGTATGATGGCAATATCTTGCTGAGTATATCCTTTTTTCTCTCTAAACTCTTTAACTCTCATAAATTCACCTCCTTGAAAATATCTATACTTTATTATATAGCAATACGCTATAAAGTTGCAAGTATTATTTTTCCAAAATATAACATTATTTTTCATATTACTTTTATGTTATAATAATTAAGTCAAAATTACAAAGTATGAATATTCCCCCTAAAATATTCTGAATATACCCCTAATAGCCTTATGAGTCCCCCTTGTAAGGTTATTTTTGCATTAAGAAAAGACTAGATTTCTCTAGCCTTTAAATTACTGATTTTATGCTCGTTACTTATTTACTAAAATAAACTTTTCATATATTTGCTTAGCATTCATCATATTATCAAATTCGTACTCTCTTTTATTCATTTTGCTAACTATATATAAATTATACTGTGCAATATGAGATACTATTTTATATCTAACATCCATTTCCCTTTCAACTCTATCTCTTTTTACTAATATATCCCCTATCTCATAGATATTCATATTCTTCCTCCTTTGTGTTTAAAAACCTTATTTTATCCACTCAAAAGGTGCATTTTCAAGTACAACAATTTCATGCGTTTCACCTGTTTCTGAGTTTACACTAGTCACTTTAACTTCAAATAATTTTTCCTCATTGGATACCTCGCCAGTTTTATCTTTCATATATGCAATATCTACTTTATTATTACTTAAAAATTCTTTAAACTCATTTCTATCTTCAATCTGTCTTACTGAACACCACTTGCCATTTATTTTTTCTACTATATCTTTATCTTTCAGTAAGTACTCCATCTCCACTTCTTTTTCTTCTCCATTTTCAACTATTATAAGTCTCTTCATTATCTCACATCCTAACAATTAAAAACATACTTTCGCTACTCAACATCTTTTAAATATTCTCTAGCGTGATAATATAAAATATCATGTATAAGCCTATGAGATTCGTTTTTACCGCAATACCATACGCTTACATTGTATCTAGTAGTCAATGCCATTAGCATAGCGTTAAATGATTTAGGATTGACGTTAGAACTCTTGTCATATCTAAAATGCTTACTACTTAATATTTTATCTATCATATCGGCAACTTCTACCACTAAATGTACTTTTATTCCTTGCTCATAAGCTTTCGATAATTCTCTTTCAAATCTGTTTTTACCTTCTTCGTCCTTTCTTTTGCTATCAAATAAGTTTTGACATAACTCACTCAATGCAAATTTTCTTTCAACTACAACCTTGTCTTGAAAGTTTAATACTTCCTTCTTTGGTAATTGCACCGCTATAGTATAGTCACCTATCTTTAGTCCTTTATCTTGCACGTAATACTGTATAGGGTCTGAATAAGTTGACTTCTTGCCCTTAAACATATCTAAATGACTAGGCTTATACTCTAATCCTTCATCCCATTTATTAAGTATGTGTTTTACAGATTTCTCTCTGCTATCTACAACCATCTTGTACTTTAAACGTTCTATTTTCATTACTCAAACTCCCCCAAGTTGCTTTATTATCTAGTTACCAGCCTATACACCACATAAGCTAATGCTGCTGTTGTTAGTATAGGCAATATTATTATTGGATTAAATATGTTTATCATGTCAATCACTCCTATCGTAGAAGCTAGAGGTTATCCCCTAGCCTTTTTTAGTTACCTTGCTTATTCTTGTAAATATATCCTTATAATGGTCTAGGCTTATATATGGTAGCGAATATCCATAATCCTTTAAGCAAGCATCATCAATTTGCTTCATACTCAACCCTTTTTCCTTTGCTAAGTTGTATAACTTTTCCCTAGATTCTTCATTTATGTTTTCTTGCTTTGCACCGTACAATTTATTAGTGTAATCATCAGAATGTATCTTATCCGTATCGTCACCAGTAGCTATTGCAAATAATTTAAGTAACATATTCTTATAAGCGTAAGTCTGTGCTTTTCCTATACCTTTGTCTTGAGTATCAACACCAGTTCCACTTGCTACAGTTATCATAGTTTCTTGCGGATTGTGTATATTTACAACTTGATAAGTAACATCAACATCAGATATTCTATTTATTTTTTCAACCTCTGCTTTAGTCTTGTAATCAATTCCTTTTACCTTTTCATCAGTACGAGTATATTGTTGTTGTATTGGGTAAACAACTACACCGTATTTATTCATCTTTTCGCCTACCGCTTTTACTACCTTCTCTATAGATATAGCCTTATAAGAGTTGCTTCCTGTTCCTACGCTATCATCTTTCTGCAAGTTTCCTATTTCAGCACTTATATTAGCTACCTTTTCCCATAAATTCATCTCTTTTATTTCATCAGAGTATTTTATCATTTTACTACCTCCTATTTTTTATTTTCTACTTGTATACCTTTTATCTTGCCATCTCTAACTATAAATGCAAATCCAAAAGTATTATTTATTTCATATGCCTTTTCCAAAGTCAATTCCTTTATATCCCTTAATAACATCTTTTTATCCCCCTAGTTCAATTATTTATTTGTGTTCCTTGTAATAGTTTAATTCACCTATACCACTCTCAATTTTGCTATAAGCTAATTCTAAAAGCTTATATTTATTTCTATACCTTGTATATTCTCTTTTCGCCAAACCTTCTGCTATAACACCGTCATTATTGGTCCAAATCTCTTTGGCCTTATTGCAATAATCTAAGTGTATTCTTTCCATTTCTTCTTGAATAAACTTTAATTCTTCCACTTAATCACCTCTTTATTGGTAGAAGCTAGAAGGTTTTACCCCTCTAAGCTTCTTAAATCACTTCTAAGACTTGCTAACTTGTCAGTCAATACTAATATTTCAAATTCCCAATCATTTAGCTTTGCTACTGATAAATCATATTCAGCATCTTTTATTTCTGATTCTATCCTTGAAGCTTCCACCCATCTTTTACTAAATAACATTTAACCACCTCTTTATTTGATTAACTTTATATATTTATTATATACTTATTATTGCCTTTTGGCAACACTTTTATGCAATTTATTTTATTTATTTTTTTTACAATAAAAAAGGAAGGTTATACCCTCCCTATTTGCTAATCATTCTACTCATTTGTAAGTTGCTATCCATCATACATAAGCACGCTTCTATCTTTGCACTAATACTTATATAATCACTTGTTCCTTTTTCTAATCCATCTCTTTGATGTTCTAATATTACCAACTTATCATTTAATTCTAAATACTTTTCCCAATATCTATTATTATACATTTTTATTACCTCCTAGTAATTTGATTT
>NZ_JBOFYU010000238.1:0-65959 GCF_051654825.1 Clostridium sp. | reverse complement strand
ACTCAAGTAGGTAGATTAATGGCATTTGGTATCGCTGGTCTTTCAGTTGTTGCTGACTCATTATCAGCTATTAAATATGCAACTGTTAAACCTGTAAGAAACGAAGCTGGAATAGCTGTTGACTTCGAAATTGAAGGAGATTTCCCTAAATACGGAAATGATGATGATAGAGTTGATGATTTAGCAGTAGATTTAGTAAATAAATTCTCAGCTGAATTAAAGAAGCACCCATTATACAGAGATGCTCAACATACTTTATCAATCTTAACTATAACTTCAAACGTAGTTTATGGTAAGAAAACAGGTTCAACTCCAGATGGTAGAAAAGCAGGAGAAGCTTTTGCACCAGGAGCTAACCCAATGCACGGAAGAGATGAAAATGGAGCTTTAGCATCATTAAATTCAGTTGCTAAGATTCCTTACAACCCAGCTTGTCAAGATGGTGTTTCAAATACATTCTCAATCGTACCTGATGCATTAGGTAAAGAAGAAGGACAAAGAATTGATAGCTTAGTAGGTATTCTTGATGGATACTTCACTCAAGGAGCTCATCACTTAAATGTTAACGTGTTTAACAGAGAAACATTATTAGATGCTATGGAAAATCCAGAAAAATACCCAACATTAACTATAAGAGTATCTGGATATGCAGTTAACTTCACAAGATTAACTAAGAAACAACAAATGGAAGTTATAAGCAGAACATTCCACGAATCAATCTAATATTAATATAACTTAATAATAGCTCCCCTACATTTAAGTAGGGGAGTATATTTAATATTTAGGAGGATTTATTATGCTTAAAGGAAGAATTCATTCAATTGAAAGTATGGGACTAGTAGATGGCCCAGGAATAAGAGTTGTAGTTTTTTTACAAGGATGTGCTTTAAGATGTCTTTACTGCCACAACCCTGATACATGGGCAGAAAAAGGTGGTCAAGAATTTACACCTGAAGATCTAGTAAAAAGAGTAGCTAGGTTTAAAAATTACTTTAAATCATCAGGTGGTGGAGTAACTTTTTCAGGAGGAGATCCTTTAAGACAACCTGAATTCTTACTTGAAGCTCTTAAATTATGCAAAAAAGAAGGAATACATACGTGCATAGATACATCAGGTGTTGGGCACGGAAATTATAAGGAAATTCTTGAATATGTAGACTTAGTTTTATATGATGTAAAGCATCTTACAAAAGAAGGTTATAAAGATATGACTGGTTTAGAAATAGATGAAACTAATGAATTTTTAAAGGCATGTCAAGAAGTAGGAACTAAGCTTTGGATTAGACAAGTAGTTGTTCCAGGAAAGACGGATACACTAGAATATATGGAAAGCTTAAAGGAATTCACTTCAAGCCTTAAGAATGTTGAAAAGGTAGAGCTATTACCTTATCACTTACTTGGAGTTAACAAATATGAGGGTATGGGATTAAAATACAGACTTGAGGGTGTTGAAGCTATGGATAAAGAAAAGTGTAATGAGTTTAAAAAAATATTTGAGTAATTTTACTTATATAAAAACCACTATAAATTAATTTATAGTGGTTTTTAATTTATTATTTTTTTAAAAGGTTAGAAAAATAACCAGGAGGAATTAAACCTTTTTTCATTCCCTGTATAACAGTTAAATAAGTAGCTGCTGTATCAAATCTAGCGTCATGATAGTTTCCGCTACCTTCAAATAATTCATTAGCCTTACTTGCAATTTGACTTTCTGTAATTCCTAAGTAATCTATAACTTCAGCTAATTTAGGATTTTTGATATTTCCATTTGGATTAGTTAGTTTACATTTATTTTTGTAGTAAGCCATTGTACAAAAAGGATTTTTGGCCTCCCAAGTAGTTTCAATTAATCCTGCTTCCCATAATTGTTGAAGCTCATGTTTAAGAAATTTTATATCAAATTGGACATTATGACCAATAATAAAATCAGCGTTAAAGAAGTCAGGCATAAAATCAGAAGCAAATTCTAAAAATTCTTGTCCATTAGATAATTCATATAGCTTTTCTAAAGAAAAACCATGAACAGCTTGAGCTCCTTCATCCATTTCATCTACAGTAAAGAAAAAGTTTTTTCCTGTTGTAGTTTGAGGTTTAGTAGAAGTATCTACTACTATATAGCTTAATTGACATATATGTCCAGGTTTTATGCTTGTAGTTTCTGTATCAAAAAATAATAGTTTCATTGTATCCTCCTAAGTTAACTTTTATTACTTATTATAATAATAACATAAAAAATAACTAATAGAAAAACTATTAGTTATTTTTTAAAGAATTTGAAATTATATTTAATAACTCTATGCATGTCTCTAAAGTTTTGTGGTTTTGGTCTAAATCAGGATTAAACTCAACAAAATCAATAGTCTTAATTATTTCAGTACTTATAATACTTTCCATAAGCTTCTTACATTCAGAGAAGGTTAGACCATTTTCTACAGGTGTACCTGTTCCAGGAACATATGAAGGGTCTAAACAATCGATGTCAAAGCTAAAATGCATAGCTTCTAAATTTTGCTTTTTAACTGCGGCTAAGAACTCATTAATAGTTTTATCAATTCCCTTAGCTTTAATATCGCTTATTGTCCATACGTTAAGATTATATTCTTCAATTATTTTTAATTCACCATCATCTAAATCACGAGCTGCTAAAATAAAAACATTTTTAGGATTAATCTTGTTATTTTTATTATAAATGTTAGTTAAATATTCAGAGCCTATTCCCATAGATCCTGCTAAAGGCATTCCATGAATATTTCCTGAAGGGCTTGTTTCCGATGTATTTATATCACCGTGTGCGTCAACCCAAACAACACCAAGGTTGTCTCCATAGTATTTGCTTGATGCAGCAATACTACCAAGAGCTAAAGAATGATCTCCACCTATTACTAGTGGTAATGATTTGTTTTGTAAAGCTTCAAAAACCTTATCAGCTAGTCCAATATTTGCTTTTACAACTTCATCTAAATACTTCATTTTGTCATTCGCTGCGTATTTATTAGTAGGATCTATGTGCTCTACGCTTACTTCACCCATATCACAGACAGTGTGGCTTTTTCTAAAAATATCTAGAAGGTTGTTCTCTCTTAAAACTTTTGGCCCTTTTTCTACTCCAGGATTATCACACCCATAGAATAGAGGCATATCAATAATACTAATTTTCATAAAACAAACCTCCAAAAGCGTATATATTTAAAAACAATAATTATATATTAATATCATAATTTAAATAAGTAAATAAAAAATTCAAAAAAATTTTTAAATTATTTAAATTATTAATATTATTGTTTCCAAATATAATACTTTTACTAAGAAAGCATATGGTTTTAAAGGTAATAATTCTTTTAAATATGCTAAATTTCGCCATAAAATATTATATTCATAAAATATAAAAAAGATATAACTATATTATTAAAATAAAAAATATAATTATATCTAAATATGTAGAATTATAAATTAATTATAGTTTTTTGATAAGGATATTTCCCCAGAGCAAGCAGTTATTTCATTTCCATTTGAATCTTTTATAAGTAACTCGCCTGAATTAGTTATATCTATAAAAGTAACTTTTTCATCGCCATTACGTGTAGAAATTATAATTTCTTTACCTATTAAGGCTGAATTTTTTCTACAGATATTAACCCAAGATGTTGTGTTAGGATTTTCTAAAAAATCATTATAAAGTTTTTCAAAGTTTTTTAAGAAGTCTGCAAATAGAGAAGATCTTTCTAAAAATTTTCCACAAGCTAGATATAGTGAAGAAGCTTTATCTTGTATTTCTAAAGGAATATCTTTATTAGATAAATTAACGTTTATTCCAACACCTACAATAACATAATTTATTGAATCCATATCACAGCTCATTTCAGTTAATATTCCACAGATTTTTTTATTATCTATTAGTAAGTCATTTGGCCATTTAATTTTAGCATTAAAGCCATATGATTTAAGAGTTAAGCTTAAAGAAGCTGCAGCTATTTGAGTTAATTTAGGAGCTTCTATAGGGTCTAAATTAGGTCTTAAAATTAAAGAAGACCATATTCCGCCCTTTGGAGATATCCATTCTCTTCCTAAACGGCCTTTTCCTAAGGTTTGCGTATCACTAATAACTAAGGTTCCGTGGGGAGCATTTTTGATAGCTAAATCTTTTGCAATTATATTAGTTGATGATACTTGGTTAAAATGTTTTATATCAGAAATTAAATTACAATTATTAAGTTTAGATTTTAACTCTAATATATTAAATATATCTAATGAAGCATTTAATATATAGCCTTTTTTAGATATACCTTCAATATTATAGCCATCTTTTTTTAATGCATTTATATGCTTCCAAACAGAAGTTCTAGTGATACCTAGTTCTTTACTAATAGTTTCACCAGAAATATAATCAGTACTTTCTTTCAATAAGAAAAGTATTTTTTCTTTCATTATTCACCTCTAATATTATTTATTACTTTTATAATAATATTATAACATAAAGAAAATATATGTTTTTAAAAGGTAAGAAGAATTTAGAATTATAATATTAATAAATATAAGCATACTAAATATAATGAATAAAACAATAAAATTGTGTATTTTGTAGGCTAAATAGTAAAAAAATTGTAGGAATTCAATATATATTCTTGTAGATAGAACTATTTGGTTATATAATAATAAGGTATAAGGAGGAGTAAGGATGAGTGAAAAGGATACGAAAAGTAAAAAATCTAGAAAAAGTAAGATGTCTAAAAATAAAAAAATTGCAATAACGGTAGTAAGCGTTTTAGCAGTAATAGTTGCAATTTTAGTAGGTACATACTTTAAGATAAGAAATCAAATATATGTTGAATATAAACCTACACCAACTGAAGGCGTTAACTATAAAGAGGTTGATGGTATTACTAATGTATTACTTATAGGTACTGATGGAAGAACTTTAGATGAAGTTTCAAGGTCAGACTCCATTATTATTGCCACATTAGATAATAATAATAAAAAAGTTAAGTTAACTTCTGTTATGAGAGATACGTTAGTTGATGTTCCAGGATATGGAGAGCAAAAAATTAATGCTGCATTTGCATTAGGTTCAGCTAATGGAGGAGGAGCAGAGGGTGGAGCTAAACTTTTAATGGAAACTCTTAGTGATACCTTTGAAATTAATTTAGATAAATATGTTGTTGTTAACTTCTGGGGATTTGAAGCTATTATAGATGAAATAGGTGGAATTGAAGTAGAAGTTAAAGATTATGAAATAGAAGAATTAAACAAGTATATTGGAGAAGCTACAGGGTTAAATTCTCCACTTATTGAAGTGCCTGGATTACAAAAGTTAAATGGGCAACAAGCTTTATCTTATTCAAGAATAAGAAAAGTTGGAAATGGAAGCTATGAAAGAACTGAAAGACAAAGAAGAGTTCTTTATGAAGTAGCAACTAAGTTAAAGGAAGTAAATCCTTTAAAATATATGAGTATAGCAAACAGCTTATCAAAGCACGTTAAAACTAATATAGATATACCACAAGCTTTAAATTTAGCTTATACTATATATAAGTTCCCATCATTAGATTTTGAGCAATTACAAATGCCACAAACTGAACTTGTAGTTAGAGATGGATTATATAAGGACTTAGGATGGGTATTATTAATTGATAAAAAACAAAATTCAAAGGTTTTAAATGAATTTATTTTTGATAATAAATTACCGAATCCAGATGAATTTGATTATAATCAAATAGCTTATCTTCAAGATATGTATGCTTCAGAGGAAGCAGGATATAATTCTATGTATGGAATAAATCCAGATGATTATAATGATAAAGATGTTGATTACGAAGAAGATATATATACTCCTACCCCAGATAATGGTAATGGAAATGGTAACAATAATGGGAATACAAATGGTGATTCAAATGGTGGAAATCAAATAACACCGCCACCAGTAGTTGAGCCAACACCACCAGTAGAGCCGGAAAAACCACCAACACCACCAGTAGAACCAGAAAAACCACCAGTAGAGCCAGAAAATCCAACACCGCCACCAACAGAAGGTGGAGATACAGGAACAGGTCAAGATGGGGAAAATGGTGTGCAACAAAGAAATAGATTACTTGAATTATTTAATATAGCAAGTTAATAATAAAACTCCACTATATGTGGAGTTTTATTTATTAAAAATTTAAATAATTAGCCAAGGCTATATGTTATAATAAAATAAAGTAAAATAGAGGAGGGAATCATGAATAATTTTCTATTAGAAATAATATTAACTATTCCAGCAATATTAATTGCATTTACAGCACAAGGGTATGCAACTGCCTTAGTAGCAGATAAATTAGGAGATAAAACTCCAAGATTTCAAGGTAAATTAACTTTAAATCCAATAGAACATATAGATCCAGTAGGATTTATTGCAATTATGCTTTTTAGATTTGGATGGACAAAAAATGTAGAAACGAATCCAAGCGCATTTAAAAGAGGGTATAAGGATGCTATAAAGGTTGATATAGCAGCTCCACTAGCTAATTTAATTGTAGGATTTATTTTTACATTAATATATGCTATTTGGTTTAAAATAGGTCATTTATTACCTGGAACAGTATTTGAAGTTTTAGGAACCATGATGTTATATACAGCAATTATAAATGTAAATTTATTTATATTTACATTATTGCCTTTACCAGGTTTATCAGGGTTTAAGATACTTAAGGATTTATCTCCAAAAACATTTTATAAGATAGCGGATACATTATATCAATATCAAATGTTTATATTACTTGGAGTAGTGTTCTTTGGAGGGGATATTATAGGAATACCTTCACGCTTTATTTTTAATTTATTTAATAATATAGCTTTTATGATAACTGGAATATTCTTTTAAAAAAAGACATTTGCACACTTGCAAATGTCTTTTCTATTATGATTTATAACTTTCAACTATTATAAGCTCTTTTTTATAAATATCTTTAAACTTATTTGCAGCTCTTAGAGCTTGACGTATTTCAAAGTCTACATTTATATCAGAATAAACAGTAATAGTTGCTGTAGTATCATCAAATTGTATATCAATATCTTTAATAGCACCTACTAAGCTTCTATCAAGTCCTTCAGCTACTTTAAGAAGAACACCAATACTTCTAATTGATTTTAAATCTAATTGATTTATAACTGAAGAAAATGGTGGGAGAGGAAGTTCATAGCTATTAAATCTATGTGAAGATGCAATAGCGGCACTAAGTAGTATTTCTTTATGGCTTAGGCCGTTTATATGTGAATTTAATATAATATAAAATGAATGCTTGTGGTGATTGTAGTAATTAATACTTATACCGCAATCATGAAGCATAGATGCAGTTTTTATTATATTAGAAAACTCATCTCCTAAGTGATGAAGTGGCTTTAATGCATTAAAAAGCTTACTGGTTGTATTATAAACATGTAAAGCATGTTCTTTATTAATATTAAGATTATCTAAAATTCCATCAATACTATAATTTAATATATCAGAAGTAATATTGAAGTTTTCTTCAAGATATTCGTACATAATACCTTCACGAAGCCCTCTAGAAGATACTATAACCTTATTAGTTTTTGAAACCTTAATAATTCGATCAAATAATAAAATTCCACCAACAATTATATCAGATAACTCTGGATCAATTCCCTCAAGCTTTTGCCTTTGTTTAAAGTCTTTAGACTTAGAAATATTAAAAATATCATGGATATCAATATCGCTTAATTCGTAATTATTAGGTATATCAAATGGATAACGCTTACGTAATCTATCCATTTTACCAATATTTCTTATAGTTGCAGCAATTCCAATTATTGAATCAAAGGTATTTTCAGTGATCCACTCTATATCATTTAAATAAGAGTTTATTTTTTCAGTTGCTAAATCTAAGTTTTCTTTTAAGATTCTATCTGTTAATTTACAATCATAACTTAAATTAACACTTCCAAATGGAATAGTTATGCTTTTAATAATTTCATTATTATTAACCCAAGCGATATGAGTATCTGTACCAGCTACCTCAACCATAAGAGAATTTTTTATGTTAATACTTCGTTTTAAGCCTAAGAAATTATAGTATATTTCTTCTTCGCAAGTAAGAACTTTTATATCTATATTTAATTGTTCTTTTATAGAAGATATAATTAAATCCTTATTTTCAGCTGTTCTAAAAGATTCAGTTGCTACAGCAAATATGTCTGATGCACCAGAAACCATACAAAGTGATCTAAAGGAATTTAAAGTTGAAACTATAGAATTTATTTTATCATTACAAATTGAACATGTATTTACTAAATCATGACATAATCTTATAGATGTCTTTAACTCATCAATAATTTTTAAATAACCATTTTTAGATATCTCTGCTAATAGTAATCTAATAGAACTAGGACCTATATCAATAACACCAACTCTAATCATAAAAACTCCTTGATTTATAAATTTAAATATATAATAATTATTATTATACTACTTCTTACAATAAACAGTAGATAAATTTACTATAATTAATAAATTTACATATTGTTAAAGGTATTTATCATATTTAGTTGACAAAAAAACTTTAATTTAGGTATAATAATTTTATGTAAAATTAAGATTAATATTAAATTCTAAGAAAAGGACAGTACTTTAATTGATGCTTTTAGCGAGTAGGGGATGGTGTAAGCCTTATAAGATAGATTAATAGGAATAGAACCTTGGAGATATCTACCGAAATAAGAGTAGGCTAGATCGTAGCAGCTGCGTTAAAGCGTTGAGGGGCATTTTATGCAATTAGAGTGGTACCGCGGATATTTTCCGTCTCTTATATTTAAGAGACGGTTTTTTTATTTTGTCAAATGTTTATTTTAGAAATTAATATTAACTTTATTTAGAACGAGGAGGATTAATATGGATTACAAAAAGAAAGTTGCAGAGATAATAAAACAACATGTTGATATGGATGTAGAAGCTATAGAAAAGCTTATAGAAATACCACCAAAGCCAGAAATGGGTGATTATGCTTTTCCGTGCTTCCAATTAGCTAAGGCTTTTAGAAAAGCACCGAATATGATAGCTGAAGAGTTAAGCACAAAGTTAGACTCTGAAGGATTTGAAAAGATAGTAAACTTAGGGCCATATGTAAATTTCTTTGCTGATAAAAGTATATTTACTAAAAATGCTATTGAAAAAGTATTAACAGAAGGTGAAAACTACGGTTCATCAAATATAGGTGAAGGGAAGACTGTTTGTGTTGAACATTCATCACCAAATATCGCAAAGCCATTCCACGTAGGTCACTTATTCTCAACATCAATAGGTAACTCTTTATATAGATTATTTAAAAAAGAGGGATATACAGTTGAAGGAATAAATCACTTAGGAGATTGGGGAACTCAATTTGGTAAGTTAATATCAGCCTATAAAAGATGGGGAAATGAAGAGGCATTAGAAAAAAATGCTATAGAAGAATTATTAAGAATATATGTTAAATTCCATGATGAAGCTGAAGAAAATCCAGAATTAGAGGATGAAGGAAGAGCATACTTCAAAGCATTAGAAGATGGAGATGCAGAAGCTCAAGAGTTATGGAAGAGATTTAGAGATTTAAGTTTAAAAGAATTCGATAGAGTATATGGTTTATTCAATGTTACTTTTGATTCATATGCAGGTGAAGCTTTCTACAACGATAAAATGGATGTAGTAGTAAATGAATTAAAAGACAAAGGATTACTTCAAGAAAGTAATGGGGCACAAGTAGTTATGCTTGATGAATACAATATGCCTCCATGTATAGTTCTTAAGGGAGATGGAGCTTCAATATATGCAACTAGAGATTTAGCAGCTGCTATGTATAGAAAGAAAACTTATGATTTCCATAAGTGTGTTTATGTAGTTGGATCACCACAAGCATTACACTTTAAACAAGTATTTAAAGTATTAGAACTTGCAGGTCACGAATGGGCTAATGATTGTGTTCACGTTGGATTTGGATTAGTTAAATTTGCTGATAGAAAGCTTTCAACTAGAAAAGGTGAAATAATCTTATTAGATGACTTAGTAAAAGAATCAGTAGATAAAACATTAGAAGTAATAAATGAAAAGAATCCTGAACTTGAAAATAAAGAAGATGTAGCAAAGAAAATTGGTGTTGGTGCATTAGTATTTACTTACTTAAAGAATTCAAGAGAAAAGGATATTGTATTTGATTGGAAGGAAATGTTATCATTTGAAGGAGAAACAGGACCATATGTACAATATTCATATGCAAGAGCTAAGAGTATCTTAAATAGAGCTGGAGAAGTTAAGGGAGTAGCTGATTATTCAAAATTAACTTCAAAGGAAGAGTTTGAATTAGTTAAAACTTTAGAAAACTTCACTAAGCAAATACATGTAGCTATAGAAAAATTAGAGCCTTCAGTAATGACTAGATATGTAATTGACGTTGCAAAAGCTTTTAATAAATTCTATAATGCACATTCTGTATTAAACTTAGAAGATGAATCATTAAAGGAAGCAAGATTAAAATTAGTTGAAGCGAGCTGTCAAGTAATTAAGAATGCTTTATACTTATTAGGAATAGATGTAGTAGAAAAAATGTAGTGTTTTATTAAAGGGGGGGAATAACTCCCTTTAATTTTTTTTTGTACTGAGCAATAAGAAAGGAAACTCCATCTCACATGCATTGGAAAGGAAACATCTACGCATATACATTTGTAGATGTAAGTTTGATTAACTAAATGGAACATTTAGAATCTCACTTAAGTTCTGTTAGCCAAATCATAGATTTGGAACATCACTTAAAAGAAATTTAATAAATAATACATAGGATGAATACTTATCTTTATGATATAATCATTGATAAAAGAGGTGAGCAGATGTTTAAAAAAGAAATTAAGTATAAGGATATAATTATAGCAATAGTAATATCTTGCTTATTAGTATTTGTAGGAATTAAGCTAATAAATAATTCTCAATACTTTTTCAATATAGCAAAAAAAATATTTTCACTAAGTGTACCATTTATATATGCTCTAATAATTGCATATATTTTAAATCCTTTAGTGAAATTATTTGAGAAAAAATTTAAGTTAAATAAGGGAATTTCAATTTTAATAACTTACTCTATATTAGTTGGAGTTTTAGTTTTAATTGGTTATTATTGTGTTCCTAGTATTATACAAAGTTTAGTAGATTTAAGTTCAAGTATTCCGAATTATATTACTGAGGCTCAAACTTGGTTAAATAATTTATTCAGAGACCCACAAATTAAGGAGATAATTTCAAATACAGAGTTAATGGATCATGCAAATAAGATAATCGCTCAAATGGGAACTTTAACTATTAATATATTAGAGGGTGTTGTTTTATCAGTATTTTCTATATCTACTCAAATAATTAAGATTGGTCTAGGGATATTAATTTCTGTTTATGTTTTAGTAGATAAGGAAAGATTAATAAGAGAAACAAAGAAAATATTATATGTAATATTAAGAGAAAAAAATGCTAAGAGTGCAATAGAATTAGTAAAGAATTATAATAATATGGTTGTATCGTATATTGGAATAAAGGCAATAGACTCATCGATAATTGCTGTAATGGCATTTGTATTATTAACATTAGTTAAATCTGAATACGTATTATTACTATCGATTGCAGTAGGTATAACTAATATGATTCCTTACTTTGGGCCGTTTGTAGGAGAAATAATAGGATTCTTATTTAATGTATTTATATCACCTACAAAAGCTATAATAGTATTTTTAGTTTTACTAGCATTACAACAATTTGATGGATGGTATTTAGATCCTAAATTAATAGGTAAAAAGGTTGGTGTAAGACCTATATTTATAATATTTGCAGTTGTAATTGGAGGGGGATTCTTTGGGCCTATAGGAATGTTATTAGCATCGCCTACAGTAGCAACTATAAATATATATTACGATAGATTTATGGACAAGAATAAAGAGTTAACAAAAGGTATTTAATAGAGAAATAGAGCTACATATAAATGTAGCTCTATTTTTTATCCTTATACATTGGGCAGTGTGATGAGCAGCTGCCACAATTACATTTTCCTTTAGTTGATTTTTTAAAGCTTCTATAAATTATCCAAACTGCAAGTAAGATAATTATACTTGCTATAAATATCTCCATATAATATCTCCTTTATTATTTTTTAGATAAAGAGTTTAGCAATATGGAAAACAATAAATGATACTACCCAAG
Source organism: Clostridium sp. (assembly GCF_051654825.1). GTDB lineage: Bacteria > Bacillota > Clostridia > Clostridiales > Clostridiaceae > Clostridium. Next base: position 53,760 of record NZ_JBOFYU010000238.1, on the reverse strand, counting down.
CTAAAACTAATTGATATGATATAGAAAATATAGTAAGCTTAGAACCATATTCCTTTTTCATAGCTCCTATAACAGAAATACAAGGAGTATATAATAGTACAAATACTAAGAATGATAGTGCTGAAGCTGCTGTAAAGTACATTGGTAGCATTGTAGTTAAATCGCCAGCAAATATTATTCCCATTGAAGAAACAACGGTTTCTTTAGCTAATAATCCAGTAAGTAGAGAAACTGAACTTTGCCAATTTCCAAATCCTAATGGCTTAAATATAGGAGCTAAAACGCCTCCAATGGAAGCCAAGATACTATCATTAACATCTACCATTCCGGTGAAGTTAAAGTTTGATAAAAACCAAATGACAACGCTCATAGCAAATATTATTGTTCCAGCCTTAACTAAGAATCCTTTAGCTTTTTCAAAAATTTGTTTTCCTATGTTTTTAATTGACGGCTTTTTATACTCTGGTAATTCTATTATAAACGGTTCTTCATCTTTTTTGAAAAGTGTATTTTTAAATATTATTCCCAATATAAATGCTAAAATTACACCAAGTAAATATAATAATGCAACTACTAATCCCACATAATTAGGGAAGAATACTGAGGCAAATACTGCATAAACAGGTAATCTTGCATTACAGCTCATTAATGGAACTAAAAGTGCTGTTAGCTTTCTATCCTTTTCACTTTCAAGAGTTCTTGCTGACATTATAGCAGGAACAGTACAGCCAAAACCTACTATCATAGGAATAAATGCTTTTCCTGAAAGACCCATCTTTCTCATTAATTTATCCATGATAAATGCAACTCTAGCCATATATCCACTATCTTCTAATAATGAAATACAAGCAAATAATGCTAATATTATAGGTAGAAGAACTACAATTCCTCCAACTCCACCTATAATTCCATCAACTATTAATGATTGGAACCAAGGGCTTGTACTTGAAAGTAAATCAGATACATATGGAAGTAGAGAATCATTTAATAATCCATCGAGCATATCGGATAGTGGTTGACCAATCCATGCAAAGGTTACTTGGAACATTAAAGCCATAATAACTATAAATAATGGATAAGCTAACCACGGATTTAAGAAAATATTATCTAGCTTATCTTTAAAACTACCTTTAACTTCAGATGTAGTTTTATTACATTGGCTTAATAAGTTATCTATATAATTATAAGTTTCCTTTTCATCTTTAAATTGATAAGTATTATTAGTTGAATCAATTAAAAAATTACCAGTATCTAATGCTGTTTTTATTTCTTCAATTCCTTGCTCCTTTGAAGCTACTATAGGAATTACTGTTACTTGCATAAGATCTGATAGTTTATTAAAATCTATGTATATTCCTTTTTTTTCTGCTACATCAATCATATTAACAGCTAAAATAATTGGCTTATTAAACTGTTTTAATTGAGTAGTTAAGTATAAATTTCTGTTTATGTTGGAAGCATCTATAATATTTAATATTACATCTACTTCATCTGTTTCTAAGAAGTTTTTGGCAACTTTTTCTTCATTAGAATATGTGTCCATTGCATATATTCCAGGCAAATCAACTATCTTAATATCATTGAAAAACCCTTCTTTTTTATCTACAGTAACTCCAGCCCAGTTACCAACTCTTTGATTCGAGCCAGTTAAACTGTTAAAAAGGGTAGTTTTCCCTACGTTAGGGTTACCAAGTAGTGCAACTGTCTTCATTTATATCCCCCTTATATAGCTAAAAATATATTCTTAGCATCTTTTTTTCTTATAGCTAAATCAAATCCCCTTAAATTTATTATTATTGGATCACCTAATGGTGCAACTCTTTTTAATTCAATTTCAGTTCCTTCAATACAGCCTAAAGCAGATAGTCTCTTTGCTAACTTGCTATCTCCAGTAATATTTTTTATTGTACCAGTTTGTCCTAATTTTAAATCACAAATGCTCATAAAATCCACCTCGTATTGAAAATCATTATCATACTATTATAATAGCAAAAGTTAGAGAAATGGTCAATACTTTTTACTGGAAAATGAGAATAATTTTCAATGAAAAAGAAGAAACTAATAAGTTATTTAAATTATATTTTAATGTTTACGTATATAATAAAGGAGATAATATTAAATATTTAAAAAAATATGAAATAAAATCATATTTTTAATTTTAAAATATAACATAATATCATATAAGTGGAAGATTTATCGACTATATGTATTTTTATATAGAATAAAAGATGTTATAATTAAATAGTATTATATTAATAAATAAGAGATTATTAAAAAGGTGAGAAATATAAGGAAGAAAGAGTGATATTTTGATTATTCGTGAAAATATAGTAGAGGTTAGTGATATCTCTAAAGAATTTATGCTTAAAACTAAAGAGATAGATAGAACACCTGAAGATCTTATATTCTTTGACCTAGAACATTATGTATACAAAAAACCGAAGTGTATAGGGGTGTTTGGTGCATGTGTTTATAATAAAAATGATAATAAGTTATATGTTACTCAATATATGATAGAAAACAAAAACGAAGTGGTAGATATATTAATTTTAGCTAAGAGATACTTTATAAGTATGAAAAAGGCTGGCAAAAAAGCTATAGTTACTTTTTCAGGAAATAATGATTTCACCGTAATAAACTACTTATTTAATAAATATAATGTAGAGTTTGATTTTTCAAAAGAATTTGAGGATATTGATATTCAACGTGAATATGAAAAGGAATATGGACATTCTATAGGACTTAAGAATTTGGAAAAGGTTTTTGGAATAATTAGAGAAGGTGAAGTTATTAGTGGATCTAATTTAGCAAAAACATTTCATAAGGTATTAAAGGATAGAGACTATATTTTAAGAATGCCAAAAATGAAGATTGAAAATATACTTTTATATAATGAACAAGATGTGGTTAATTTATATAATATATATATATTATGGAAAAAGTATATCATAAATGAAAAAGAAGACGAAAAGATAGAAGTAGTAAATGAAACTATAGAAATTACAGAAAATATCGAAGAAATTGAAGGAGATATTGAATTTAAAGCAGATTGTAATATTAGACCATTATCAGTAGTAGAAGAAGTGTAACATATTATTAAGTATTATTTTAAGAAGTTTCTTCTTAAATGATAGATGCTCCCAAAAGTGTTTTTGGGAGCATCTATCATTTATATGAAAATGGGGGAGTTATAATAACTATTTTATGTATTTAGTAGATAAGAGTTACAAATATAATAAATTATTTTTTATTTAAATTAACTCCATCTGAATAAATTACTATTGAGCCTTCTTTATCAGTTCTAAATATATTAATGTTTTTTTCTTCTAATAGTTTAATTATTTGCTTGTTAGGATGATTATAAGTGTTATTAGATCCTACAGAAATTACAGCAATTGAAGGATTTACTGAATTTAAAAATTCGGTAGATGTAGAAGTAGTGGATCCATGATGTCCAATTTTTAATACATTAGCTGAAATATCCATATTATTTAATAACACTTCTTTTTCAGATTCTTTTTCAGCATCGCCAGTAAAAAGAAATGAATTATTACCATGAGTGATTTTTATTATAGGAGAGTAGTTATTAGTGTTGTCACCATAGTTATCTTTGATAGGTGATAATATTGATACGCTTGTATTATTACCAAGATTTATGGAAGTAGTATTTGCCTTAATTATATTTATTTTAAGTTTTTTTATAATAAGTTCTTCAACCATTTTTTCAAATACGCCAGTTGAAGCTTGAACTTTTGGAGCATAAAACTTACCTATATTATATCTTTTTATTACTTCAAACATGTTTCCTATATGATCTTCATGAGGATGGGTTGCAATAACATAATCTAAATTTTTTAATTTAAGTGAATTTAAATAGGAAAAAAGCTTTTCTCTTGAATCTCTAGGACCAGCATCGATTAGTAGATTTTTATTATTTACATTAATAAGAATAGAATCTCCCTGTCCTACATCTATGAAATGAACGGTCATATTAGATGAGGTTTCTCCACTTGTAGCTTTTGATGTAGAACAAGATATAAGTGAAAGTTGAACTAGTATTAGAATTAGAATAAGTAAAAGAAGTTTTTTAAAATATTTCATTATTAATTACCTCATAGATATTAGTATAAAAATATATCTTAATTATTGGATATATAAAATGAAAATATACAGGAATTTACTAATAATTTATTATACAATAATTTCTAAATTAAATATGTATAAGTTAAATTTACTTGTATTTAAAATACTAAAAGGTCTAAGGTAAAAACTAATTATTGAAGTATATTTATTATACAAGTATAATTATTTTATATTTAGTGTAAAAGACGGAGGAAAATATGAAAATTTTTAAGGGTATTCATTACTTAGGATATATGATTGTCTTAAGACTAAAGGCAATAAAACTATGGTACATAAGAAAAACAAAGGGAATAGAAGCAGGTCTAGAGTATAGTGGAAATGTTGGTTTAGCTTGGTCTGACTATACGGTAAATAAATCATTACAAATGAACGTGAATATTAAAGGAAAAGAAAATATACCAAATGAAGCATGTTGTTTTATAGGAAATCATACTAGTATTTTAGATATTCCCTTATTAATGGACTCAGCAGGAAGAGCAATGGGGTTCATAGCTAAAAAAGAAATGCTGAAAACTCCTGTCATTGGTTATTGGATGCAACAATATAATTGTGTTCCATTAGATAGAGAAAATCCGAGAGAGGCCATAAAGGTAATTCAGCAAGGAGCTGCAAATTTAAAAAATGGATATAGTATGTGTATTTTTCCAGAGGGAACAAGAAGCAAGGATGGAAAACTTGGTGAATTTAAAAAGGGGAGTTTAAAGTTAGCTACTAAAGCTAAGGCTCCAATAATTCCAGTAGCAATTGATGGGGCATATAGAGCTTTTGAGATTGATAGGAAGTTTAAAACTATAGATATAACAGTAACGTTTGGTAAGCCTATTTATACAGATGATTTAACTAGAGATGAGGAAAAAGAATTAGCAGAAAAAGTAAGAGGTATAATTGCAAAAGAATTAAATCAATAAAAATAACAAGAGGTTGTCATTTTGAAATGGCAACCTCTTATTATTTTCGCTAAAAAACACAAAAGCTTTGCAAGTGGAAGGAGATTTTAATATACGTAAAAAATAAATAGTTATTATTAAAGTATTAAAAAACAACTATTTATTTAAAAAAACGTATAAAATTAATGTTTTTAAAGAGAAAAGAATATTTTTATCACTAAAAATAAGAAAGAAGAGTAATATAGGATTATTAATGTTCGTAAAATATAAATATAAAATTACTTATTTACTAAAAAAACATAAATGTATATGTTTTCTATTAGTTATTTATTCTTAATTTAATAGTAATTTGTGAAAAATGAAAATTTCATCTTTTAAAAATTGCATAATGTGTGATATAATCTAGATAAAGAGAAAGAAATATATTAAAAATGAAATTTTTGTTTAATATAAAATTCAAAAAAGGGGGCAGATTTATGCGTAAAGAATTTTCCATGAGTAATGATAAGATATTAATAAACTTTACAGCTAAATATTGTAATAATTTTGAGACTTTATTAGAAAGTGATGGGTTTAGAAGGGTACTTGAATCATATTTAAGACTTTCAGAAAAGAAGGTATCTTTAAGTTGGAAGTACTTAAGTAAATCTTTAAAAAGTGATGATGTATGTTCAATAAGAAGAGATATATCAAAAATACTAAAATATTGTACTGTAATGAGTGCTAATGAAATAGTTGAGGCTAATGAAGCATATACTTTACTATTTTCAGATAAAGATAGCTTTATAGGATTTATAGAAGATTTCTATTTATTCTGGAGAAGACTAGAAAGATATACAGTAATTCATAATGATAAGGTTCAACAAGGGTTAGCTGCTATGAGCTTTATAGATGCTAATTCAGGGTTCTCAGATCTTATATTGAAGTTATATAGAAAAGTTGAAAAGAACATAGTAGGATATAAGCCAAATGTATTTAGACAATTACCTGCTGGTGGTAACTCTTGTATATTAATAAACAAGGTATTATGGCCAATTCCAAAGGGGTACGAGCTATTAGAAGATATACATTTCATTGATAGTATTCTTTTAGAAACACCATTTATAACTTATCCAAAGAGAAATACTAGAAGTGGTATGTTTGAAGAAATAGATGTAAATCCATTAAAGTATTCATCTTTAAATAAAGATCACTGGTTCTGTTACCCAGCAAAAGTTGGGGAATTATTAGCTTTTGTTTACTTCCATAGAGATTTTATGGAACATGGAGTTACGTTATGTAACTTATTTGAAATGGCAAGAAGTGATGAATATAGAGGCAGAAAGCCAGATATAGTTTATGTATTTGGTGCAAGAGATGAAGATGATGATCATAAAACTGTATTCTACAATGATGAGAAAAATGACATTATGTTAGGATATGTAAATCATTCAGATGCCATTGATTACTTTGGATATATAAAGAAGATGACTTTAACACTTCATAATTTAATTATGATTAAGAGAGGATTCTTACCTATTCATGGAGCTATGGTTAACATAGAATTAAAGGATGGAAAATGTGCAAATGTTGTTATAATGGGAGACAGTGGTGCTGGTAAGTCAGAAAGCTTAGAAGCATTTAGAACATTAAGTGAAGATTATATAAGTAATATGACTATAATCTTTGATGACATGGGAACATTTAAAGAAATAGATGGGAATATATATGGATATGGAACTGAAATAGGAGCATTTGTAAGATTAGATGACTTAGATCAAGGATATGCATTTAAGGAAATAGATAGAAGTATATTTATGAATCCTGATAAAATAAATGCAAGGCTTGTAATGCCTATTACTCCATATAAGGAAATAATTAAAGGGCATAAGGTTGACTTATTCTTATATGCTAATAATTACACTAAAGTTGGAGATGGAAAGTCAATAGAGTACTTTAACTCACCTGAAGAAGCAATTCCAGTATTTAAATCAGGAGCTAGAATGGCTAAGGGAACTACTTCAGAAAAAGGATTAGTTGAAAGTTACTTTGCAAATCCATTTGGACCTGCTCAAAAGCAAGAAGAAACAGATGTATTAATAGATACATACTTTGATGCTATGTTTAAAGATGGTGTTAAGGTAGGTCAAATTAAAACTTGTTTAGCTGTAAAGGGTGAAGAAAAAAATGGACCTAGAGCTGCTGCTTTAGAACTACTAGATATAATTAATAAACTTTAAATAAAAGAGCTGCGTAAAAGTAGCTCTTTTTTAATTTGAATTCATAAATTTATCTTTTGCAAAAAATGATAATGAATAAAGCCCTGCTACGCCTATAACAGCATAGATTATTCTACTAAAAGCACTCATTGTTCCAAAGATAGTATCGACTAAATTAAACTCAAAAAATCCTACAAGTCCCCAATTTACAGCGCCAAGTACTATTAATATAAGTGCTATAGAGTCTAAAATTTTCATAAAAAAACTCCTTTCCATAGGTATATATTAGTATATTAACCTAAAAAGGAGTTTTTTATGCTATTTAATTAAATAGTGATATTTCTATCTATTGGTTGTTCTAATGAAATAAATGTATCTGTTCTTTGAATACCGTGAATAGAATTAATTTTATTTAAAAGTATTTCTTGAAGGTCAGAAATGTTTTTACATATAACTTTAGCAAAAATAGAATAATTTCCAGTAGTTAAATGTAATTCTACTACTTCTTTAATTTTAGATAATTCATCAAATACATTTGGGAATGATGAAGTAGTATCTACATATATACCAACAAAACAACAAACATCATAACCTAGTTTAGGAAGATTTAAAAGAATTCTTGTTCCTTTTATAATTCCTAGTTCCTCCATCTTTTTCATTCTAACATGTATAGTACCACCACTTACGTGACATATTCTAGCTATTTCTAAATATGGCGTTCTACAATCTTTTATTAATAAATCTAGTATTTGAAGATCAAGCTCGTCTAATTGATAGGTTTGACTTAAACCCATAAGAATCACCTCTTATTATCGAATTTATAATTTCTTTTTCTATTTTATCAAATATTGAACCAAAATAGAAGTGAAAAAAATAAATTTAATAAAATAAAAAAGAATAATTAATATTTTGGTAAAAACATACAAAAAGGGCGTACTAACCTATTTAAAGGTTATAAAAAACTTATTATTTAAAATATATATCTTGAAAGTATAAGGGTTTTCTTTTAATATATTATTAGAAGGTAAAAAGGAGGAGTAACATATGAATATATTATCTATAATAATATACTTAGCAATAATGTTTGTTGCAGTTTTCTTAATGTTTACATTAGGTAGAAAATATGTATTTTCAAAAGTAAGAGTTAATAAGTGGATACTTTTAGGTATTTCAATAGCTATATTTTTAGTACAATTTTTCATGAAAATAACTAATCCATGGGTAAATATAGTAGCTACGTTAGTAATAGTATGGTTCTTTGTATGGTTCTTAGATATTCAAGCTACTGGTGGACCTAAAAAGGAAGAAAAGAAAATTGTAATTAAGCCTAAGGCTAAACCAAATAGAGTTAAGCATTTACAAAATAAAGATAAATAATTAAAATTTATAAATAAAAGAGTTGCAAAAAATGCAACTCTTTTTTAATTTAATTCGCTTGTTGTTTCACTTACAGTATTGATAAATATAGGTGAACTAAAGGCAATTCTATTTCCTTCTTGGACCACTTTTATTATATACCAGCTTTCACCTAATTCTATTTTATGTTCATAAAGATATTTTATATGATTTAAATTTATATCAGTGATGTTTTTTACAGTAGTTCCTTTATTAGTAATAATGCTAATTTCTTTTATTCTATATCTAATATCTTCAGCGAAAATTGAAAATTTAATTTTATTAGTTAAAAGGTCTATTTCATCACCCATAAAATTATCATTTACAGTAAAATAAAATTTTAAGAATCTAGATTCTGTAGAATATGTTCGACGAGCTCTAAAAGCATCTGTTAATGCTTTATTAGAAAGTTCATTTCCAATATAAACAGTTAAATTTTCTGAATCTCCAAAGTTAATCTTATGGTTATCTTGACCGTTGATTGCTCCTATTTTCCAGCCTTCATCAAGTAAGTTATAGTAATACTTATCATGCCTTGTATATTTAGCATCGGGATTTCCATTTCCAACTTCAACAGAAGTAATAAGCTTATTTAAAATTGGATTATATGATAATGCTTTTATATTTTTATGAGGGTGATTTATAGAAATAAATGCATTTGGATGATTAAGCATCCAAAGAGCAAGTACCTTAATATCTTTAATAGTACCATTAAAGTAAAGAGAAGAATTAATTATATTAAAATCCCCAAAGATACTTTTACATTCAAATCCTACTAAAGGTAAAAATTCATCATATTTTTTATTCATTTTAGAAGCATAGTAATGAAGGCCTTGCCAACGAGTAGATGAACTATCTTTAACGGATATCTTATTACCTAAAAAGGAATTATGATCAGTTAAAAACATAAAGTTTAACCCTGCTTTTCTTCCGTATTCATAGGCTTCTAAAGGAGTTCCTTTGCCAGTGGAAAAACTTGTGTGACAGTGTGGAATACCATAATAAAACCTTAAGGTTTTTTCATCAAAGCCTTTTACTTCTTTATTTTTCTTTTTTCCCAAAATAAGCCTCTCCTTAATTAATACTCATTATATATATAGTATTAAAGTGCTATAAATAATGACAATAATATTAGAGAATGATAAAATAAGTTTAAAAAGAAAGGGTGAAAAGAATATGATAAAGAGCTTTAATGGAAAAGAGCCTAAAATACATAAAACTTGCTATATTTCAGAAAGTGTTGATATAATAGGGGAAGTTAATATTGATGAAAACGTCAATATTTGGTTTGGAACGAGAATAAGAGGTGATATGAATAGAATTTCTATTGGAGAAAACACAAATATCCAAGAAAATTCAGTAGTTCATGTTGATATTAATTCTGAAACTGTTATTGGGAAAAATGTAACTATAGGTCATGGTGCTATAATACATGGATGTAAAATTTCTGATAATGTTTTAGTTGGTATGGGAGCAATTGTATTAAATGATGCAAAAATTGCCAAGAATACAATTATAGGAGCAGGAGCATTAATCCCTCAAGGAAAGGAATTTGAGGAAGGTGTTCTTTTAATAGGAAGTCCAGCTAAGGTAGCTAGGAAATTAACAGATGAAGAAATTAAAAAAATTCAAGCTTCAGCAGATACATATGTAAACTTAAGTAAAAGTTACTTATAATATTAGGAGGAAAAATGATAAGAATAGGCGAATATAACGAATTAAAAGTTAAAAGAGAAAAGGATTTTGGTTTCTATCTAGGAGATGAAGATAGAGAAGAGGTATTATTACCTAAATCAGTTTTAGAAGGAAACAAAGTAAAAGAAGGAGATGTAGTTACAGTATTTGCGTATAGAGATTCACAAGATAGACCTGTTGCTACATTTAAAAAGCCTTTAGCAGTTGTAGGAGATGTTGCATACTTAAAGGTAGTTAATCAAACTCAATTTGGTGCATTTATTGAATTTGGACTAGATAGAGATATTTTTGTTCCTATAAAAGAGCAAAGATTTAAACTACATACAGGGAATAAATATTTATTCTACATATATTTAGATAAAACAGGAAGATTAGCTGCTACAACTGATGTGGAAAATTATTTAGAAAATGCTTTAGAAGAAGAAAAGGAATTTAAGGTTGGAGATGAAGTAATAGCACAAGTTTACTCAAGAACTCCAGCAGGAACTTTAAATGTTGCTGTAGATTCTAAGTACAAAGGATTAGTTCTTCCAACTGAGTATTATGATGAAGCACATCCAGGAACAGAAATGCAATTAAGAGTTAAAAGATTATATGAAGATGGAGTAATTGGTTTAACTCCAAGAAAAACAAGATTAAGTGAAAGAGAAGTACTTCAAGAAAAGATAGTTAAATATATGGAAGCTAATGGTGGATTTATGGAGTTTAATGACAAATCTAATCCAGAAGCTATAAGAGAAACATTTAAAGCAAGTAAAAACTACTTTAAAATGGCTTTAGGTGGATTAATGAAATCAGGTAGAATAGTTCAAGATGAAGAAGGAACTAGATTACTATAGTATATAGGTTATTATAATATTAAGGGGGACTGCATTTGCGGTTCCCCTTAATATTTTTAGCTATGTTTTGAACTATTATTAATAAAATTCATATTATAAGGTAAGAAGTAATAGTTTAAAAGTAATAGTGTCGGTAAAAACTCATTAGGGAGTTTTGTAAAATATAGTTTATTTATAATCTTCGGAGAAGTTTAATTCTTAATTATTCACTTTTACTTAAACTTGTTTATTGTAATATTTATAAAAGAGGATAAAAAAAGTTGACTTTATTACTTTACTGTGATAAAGTAATAAATAGATAAAGCGGAATAATGAGGAGGAATAAAAATGAAATTAAAGGGATTGATGAAAAAGGTAATAGCAGTATCGTTATTAGGGGGAATGGTATTTGGATTAGTTTCTTGTGGTAATAAAACATCAGAAATAAATTCAATGGAAAAGGACAAGCTTATAGTAGGTTTAGATGATACTTTTGTACCTATGGGATTTAAGGACGAAAATGGAGAGTTAACAGGATTTGATGTTGAACTTGCAAAGGCTGTAGGTGAAAAATTAAATAAGGAAATAGTTTTCCAACCAATAGATTGGAGTATGAAAGAAACTGAATTAAATAATGGGAATATTGATTTTATATGGAATGGATATTCAATAACAGATAAAAGAAAAGAAGCTGTACAGTTTTCAAAGGAATATTTAAATAATAGACAAGTTATTATAACTTTAGCAAACTCAAAGATAGTCACTAAAGATGATTTAAAGGGAGCAGTTGTAGGAGCTCAAAATCAATCAAGTGCAGTAGATGCAATTGAAGCTGATGGAGATATAGAATCTACATTTGATGGTGGAAAAACTGTAACCTTTGAAACTAATAATGAAGCATTTATGGATTTAGAAGCAGGAAGACTAGATGCAATAGTAGCAGATGAAATATTAGCTAAATATTATATAAAACAAAGAGGTGCAGAAAAATATAAGATCTTAGACCAGGATTTTGGAAAGGAATCTTATGGTGTTGGTATGAGAAAAACAGATACAGAGTTAATTGAGGCTTTTGATAAAGCATTCAAAGAAGTAATAGAAGACGGCACAGCAAAGAAGATATCTGTTAAATGGTTTGGTGAAGACATTATAGTAAAGTAATTTTAAAAGTAGTAGGGGGAGTAAATATGACATTAATAAATGATATAGTAGGTCTAATGCCACAAATATTTGAAGGACTTAAAGTAACCTTAGGAGTATTTATATTGACATTAGTACTATCTATTCCGTTAGGCGTAATAATTGCATTAGGAAGATTATCTAAAATAAAAATTTTAAAATCAATTACAGGATTTTATGTTTTAATACTTAGAGGAACTCCCTTACTATTACAAATACTATTTATATTCTTTGGATTACCTTTACTAGGATTTAGTATCCCTAGATTTCCAGCAGCAATACTAGCTATGGTATTAAATTATGGAGCTTATTTTGGAGAAATATTTAGAGCAGGTATATCATCAATAGATAAGGGGCAATTTGAAGCAGCTGAAGTTTTAGGGTTATCTCAAAAGGATATGTTCTTTAGAATAATAATGCCTCAAGCATTAAAAAGAGTTTTTCCTCCAGTTGCAAATGAAGTAGTTACATTAGTAAAGGATACAGCATTAATATATGTAGTAGGATTAGATGAATTATTAAAGGTAGCAAAAATAGCATCTAATAGATTATCTTCTATTATGCCGTTTGTAATTGTAGCAATAGTATATTTAATATTAAATGGATTATTAACTAAAGGTTTAGAAAAAATGGAAGATAAGTATAATTACTATCAATAGAGGAAGAGGTGAATAGATATGCTTAAGGTAAGTGGTATTAAAAAAAGCTTTGGAAATATGGAAGTATTAAAAGGTGTAGATATAGATGTTGAAAAAGGTGAAGTTTTAGTAGTTGTAGGCCCATCAGGTGGAGGTAAAACAACTTTATTAAGATGTATAAATGGATTAGAACATTGTGATGGAGGAACTATTGAAATAGATGGTGAAGCCTTATGTACTAATGGCAACTATGTAGGAAAAGATGAATTTAATAAAATACGCAGAAATATAGGATTAGTTTTTCAAAACTTTAATTTATTCCCTCATATGAATGTATTAGAAAATTTAATAGAAGCACCACAAAGAGTTTTAGGAAAATCAAAGGAAGAAGCAATAAATAATGCAAAGGAAATATTAAATAACTTAGGCTTATCTGAAAAGCTTGAAAGCTATCCGTATGAGCTATCAGGAGGTCAAAAGCAAAGAGTTGCTATAGGAAGGGCGTTAGCATTAAATCCTAAGCTGATATGCTTTGATGAGCCTACATCAGCATTAGATCCAGGGTTAACTGGTGAGGTAGCTAATTTAATTAGAGAATTAGCTAAGGAAGGAATGAGCGTTTTAATAATAACTCATGATATGACCTTTGCTAAAAATGTTTCAGATAGAATTTACTCTATGGAAAATGGAGTATTAAAAGAAGGTTTAATATTTGAATAACAATAAATCCACCCTAAAGTAATAGTAGGGTGGATTATTATTTTACTTATTATTATCTTTTAATCTGAAAAATATCTTAACTATTTCATTTACTACAAAAGGTATTAATGAAATGCCAAGAACTAATCCCCAATCTTTAAGGCTTAAGGCATAAACCTTGAAAATAGAAGCTGTAAAAGGAATAGATATTAATGCAAATTGTATTGATATTCCAAATAGTATAGATAGAATAAGCCATTTGTTTTTAAATATTCCAACTTCAAAAAGTGATTTTGTTTCACTTCTCATAGCTAATGAAAAGAATAGTTGTGAAACACTTAAAACTACAAAAGCCATAGTTTGAGCATGTCTTAGTGAATCAGGATATAAATAGTTACCTAATATAAATGCAAATAAAGTAGTAACACCAATTAAAATACCATTTATAATTAAAAGCACGCCCATTCTTCCAGCGAATAAGCTTTCCTTAGGATTACGAGGAGGCTTATCCATCTCAGTAGAATCACCAGGATCTACACCTAAGGATAAAGCTGGAAAACTATCTGTAATTAAGTTTACCCATAATATATGAATAGGAAGTAGAGGAGCTTGCCAATTAAATAATATTGCTACGAATAAGGCAACAACTTCACCTAAGTTACAACTTAATAAAAATAATATAGATTTTTTTATATTACTAAATATATTTCGTCCTTCTTCAACAGCCTTTACTATAGTAGTAAAGTTATCGTCAGTTAAAACCATGTCAGCAGCACCTTTTGCAACATCTGTACCTGTTATTCCCATAGCTACTCCAATATCAGCAACTTTAAGGGATGGAGCATCATTAACACCATCACCAGTCATAGAAACTACATTTCCATGAGATTTTAAAGCTTTAACTATTTTAACCTTATGCTCAGGAGATACCCTTGCAAATACTCTATAATTACTTACTATTTTATTAAAGTCATTATCAGAATAACTATCTATTTCATTTCCAGACATTGCTTGGGAAATATTTTCGGCAATTCCTAATTCCTTTGCAATAGCTACAGCTGTATTTTTATGATCACCAGTAATCATAACTGTTTTAATCCCAGCTTTTTTACTAACTTCAATAGAGGTTTTAACTTCTTCTCTTGGTGGATCAATCATTCCCATTAAACCAACAAATATTAAATCATCTTCTAATCTATCTATTTTATTAATAGGTTTATATCCTAAAGCTAAAACTCTAAGAGCATCATCAGACATAGCATTTGAAGAATCTAATATTTTTGTTTTAAGTTCATTAGTAAAATCTATAATTTCTCCATTTAATAATATCTTAGAAGATATCCTTAAAATATTATCTATGGCTCCTTTAGTAAAGGAATAGTGTTTATCTTCATATTTATTTACTGTAGTCATAAGCTTTCTATCAGAATCAAAGGGAATTTCATTTACTCTTGCATTACTACAATTTAAGTCATCCTTAAATATATTTAAATTTCTACCTACATCTAATAATGCAACTTCAGTTGGATCACCAGTAGCACATTCATCATTAGAGGTTGCATCATTACAAAGAATCATTCCATAAACTAATAGCTTAGAAGCTTCTTCATTTATATTAATTTCACTTATAGGTTTTATTTCGTTATTTAATAAATATTTTTTTACAGTCATTTTATTAATAGTGAGGGTACCTGTTTTATCAGAGCATATTACATTAACAGATCCAAGGGTTTCAACAGCAGGAAGCTTTCTGATAATAGCATTTTCCTTTATCATTCTTTGTACACCAAGTGCTAATACTATAGCAACTATTGCAGGTAAACCTTCTGGTATTGCAGCAACAGCTAAGCTTATAGAGGTCATAAACATTGCTAAAAAGTCTCTTCCTTGAAACATAGAAATAATAAACATTAATATTGAAATTCCGACAGCTGCAAAACCTAAGGTCTTTCCTAATTGAGCTAGTTTTTTTTGTAATGGAGTAGTATCCTCTTCTTCGGAATCTAGCATTGATGCTATTTTACCTATCTCAGTATTCATACCGGTTCCAATAACAAGTCCAACACCTCGTCCATAAGTTGCTAAAGTAGACATAAAAGCCATGTTATGTTGGTCACCAATAGGTATATCTTCACTTGAGAAAAGAGTCTCAGAAGTTTTTTCAGCAGGCATGGATTCACCTGTAAAGGCAGATTCCTCTATTTTTAAGTTAACAGCTTCCATTAGTCTTAAGTCAGCTGGTATAGATCTTCCTGCATCTATAATTACTATGTCACCAATAACTACTTCTTCAGAGGGGATTTCTTTAATAACTCCATCTCTTTTTACAATAGCTTTTGGAGTAGACATACTTTTTAAGGCTTCCAAAGCTTTTTCAGCCTTAGATTCTTGAACAACACCAATAATAGCATTAACTAAAATTACTATTAAAATAATAATAGCATCACTTATTTCACTCATAAATCCTGAAATTACTGCTGCTATTAAAAGAATATAAATCATAGCATTATTTATTTGAGAGAAAAAAAGCTGAAAAAGAGATTTTTTTTTCTTGCTAATTAATTTATTTTCACCGTTTTTTTCAAGTCTAGCTTTTGCTTCAACAGAAGATAATCCATTTAAAATATCACTATTTACTTCTTTAAGAATTTCTTCTGAACATTTGTTAAACCACATATAACTACCTCCCATATAAAATATTAAATAAAACAAAAACGAATTAATTTATTAACAAAAAGAATCATTAATATTATATATATAATTAATTAGTTAATATGTTAATAAATAATTTGTAAATTTCCATAGTAGATAAAATTTAACAATTGTATTACAATTAAATAAATTAAAAGGGGGAAGAAAGAATGAAGGAATTTATACAGTATTACAAGCCATATAAAAAGATATTTATTTTAGATATGTTAGTGGCTTTTATTGCAGCAGCATGTGATTTAATTTATCCAATGATGACTAGAACTATAGTTAATGATAGTATTCCGAATAAAAATATTAGAATGCTTTTTGTATTTGCTATAGCATTATTAGTTATTTACATAGTTAAGGCTTTTTGTGGCTATTTTATGCAATATTATGGACATGTCATGGGAGTAAAGATGCAAGGTGATATGAGAAGAGATATGTTTTTACATCTTCAAAAGTTACCTAATACATATTTTGATAATAATAAAACTGGTGACTTAATGAGTAGGATGATAAATGATTTAATGGATGTATCAGAACTTGCACATCATGGTCCAGAAGACTTATTTATATCTTTAGTGATGTTAGTTGGATCATTTACTATTTTATGTACAATAAACATACCATTAACATTAATAATATTTTTATTTGTTCCTATAATAGTAGTATTTACTTGGAAAAAAAGAAGTAAAATGATGAATGCATTTATGCAGACTAGAGTAGAAACATCAGAGGTTAATTCAACACTTGAAAATTCTATATCAGGAATAAGAATAACAAAGGCTTTTGTATCTCATAATCATGAAATTAATAAATTTGAAAAGGGAAATATTAAGTTTGAAAAGGCAAGAGGAAAAGCATACAAGGTAATGGCTGAATATTTTGCAGGGGTAAACTTTGGAGTAGATTTATTAGATTATGTAGTCTTGATTGCAGGGGGGATATTTACCTTTAAAGGAATTATTAATATTGGAGATTTTCTAGCATATTTATTATATATAAAATTGTTTACGCAACCTATTAAAAAGCTTATATCATTTATGGAGCAATATCAAAATGGTATGACAGGGTTTACTAGATTCATGAATATAATGAAGGAAGATTTAGAAAAGGAAAATAAGGATTCAATAGAAATAAATGATGTAAAAGGTGAAATTGAATTTAAGGATATACATTTTAGTTATGAAGATAAAAATATATTAGAAGGTATATCCCTAAAGATAGAAGCTGGAAAGAAATTAGCATTAGTTGGTCCATCTGGTGGAGGAAAAACTACTTTTTGTAATTTGATACCAAGATTTTATGATGTTACTGATGGTGATATCACAATAGATGGCAAAAGCATATACTATAATACAATAAAATCATTAAGAAATAATATAGGGGTGGTTCAACAAGAAGTATTTCTATTTACTGGTACAATAAAAGAAAATATTTTATATGGTAAGCAAGATGCAAGTGATGAAGAAGTAATAAAAGCAGCTAAGAGGGCTAATATTCATGAGTTTATTATTAAACTTCCAAATGGATATGAAACATTTATAGGAGAAAGAGGCGTAAAGTTATCAGGTGGACAAAAGCAAAGAATTTCTATAGCTAGGGTGTTTTTAAAGAATCCACCAATATTAATATTAGATGAGGCTACATCAGCATTAGATAATACAACAGAATACATGATACAAAAATCACTAGAGGAGCTTTGCAAGGGAAGAACTTCTATAATAGTTGCACATAGGTTATCTACGATAAAAAATGCAGATGAAATTGTTGTGTTAACTGATGAAGGAATAAAAGAAAAGGGAAGCCACGCAGAACTTCTAGGGAAAGATGGATTGTATAAAGAACTATATGAAGCTCAATTTTTAAATTTAGTAAATAATTAAATTAATATAATTAAAGAAATAATTTTTAAGAAATAGGGTAAAAATATTATGGTAAATAATAAATATGACCTATTGACTAAGAATTGTTATGGGTGTAAAATAAGGTATATTAAATGATACCCCTAAGGGGTATAAATAGGAGGAAATATTATGGTTCAACATGTATCAGCTGTAAATTTTAATGAGGAAGTTTTAAATTATAATGGAGTAGTTTTAGTAGATTTTTGGGCAACTTGGTGTGGGCCTTGTAAAATGATAGCTCCAATATTAGAGGAAGTAGCAAGCGAAGTTACAAATGCTAAATTTGTAAAGGTAGATGTAGATCAAAATCCAACACTTGCAAACAAGTATCAAATATCAAGCATACCAACTTTAATGGTATTTAAAAATGGTGCTCCAGTAGATATATTAGTAGGATTTAAACCTAAGGATGCTTTAAAAGCTGCAGTAGTTAAACACCTATAATTAGGAGAAGGTGATATTGTGGATGAAAGATATGATATTGCAATTGTAGGTAGTGGTCCAGCAGGACTTTCAGCTGCTTTAAATGCAAAAATCAGAAATAAGAAGTTTATTATATTTGGAAATAAAAATTTAACTAATAAATTAATAAAGGCTCCAAAGGTAAATAATTATTTAGGTTTCTTTGGAATGACAGGAGCAGATATAAAAGATAAATTTGAAGCTCATTTAGATTCTATGGAAATAGACATTACTGAAGAAAGAATAAATAATATTTATGCTATGGGAGATTATTTTTCATTAATGGTTAATGAAAAAGTTTATGAAGCAAAAACAGTTATATTAGCAACAGGTATGGAATATACTAAACCTTTAAAGGGAGAAGCAGAGTATCTTGGAAGAGGTGTAGGTTATTGTGCAACCTGTGATGCACCATTATATAAGGGCAAAACAGTAACAATTGTTGGTTATAATAAAGAAGCAGAAGAAGAAGCTAACTTTGTAAGTGAATTAGCAGGTCTTGTTTATTATATACCTATGTATAAGGGTGAATATGAGCTAAGAAGTAATATCGAAGTAGTTCAAGATAAGCCAGAAGAAATAGTTGGAGATTTAAAGGTTAATAAGATTATCTTAAAGGATTCAGAATTAGAAACAGATGGAGTATTTGTTTTAAAGGATTCAATTTCTCCAGGTCAGCTAGTTCCAGGCTTAAAAATTGAAGAAAATCATATTGATGTAGATAGGTTAATGAGGACTAATATTCCGGGATGTTTTGCAGCAGGAGATTGTGTAGGTAAGCCTTATCAATATATTAAATCTGCAGGAGAAGGAAATATAGCAGCATTAAGTGCAAGTCAATATTTAGATCAAAAGCGATAGAAAAATAGAGAGAAAGTTAAGTATATAACTTTCTCTCTATTTTTTTATAAATTTTTAATAGAGATAATAAATAGATTAATATATAATTATTAAATATAAAGGGACAGTTTAAATTAAGAGGTGATAATTGTGGAAATAGCAGTAGTTTTGTTAATAGTCATAGTACTTTTACTATGCTTTTTAGTTTATGTACGTAATAAGGCATTTAATGCAGCAATAATGGATACTAGAAAGTCAAAAGATGAAATGATAGAAGTAATGCTTAAAAGATTTGGTAGTGATTATAAGGATTATGAAAACATGGAGTATGAAGAAATAAAGGTTAAAAGCAAGGAAGGCTTTACTCTTAAGGGATATTATTATACTCCTAATGGTAATACAAATAAGGTAATGATAATACATCATGGATATACAGCTAATCACTATGTTTGCTTGCAGTTTGCAAAGATATTTTTTGATGAAGGTTTTAATGTGCTTTTAGTGGATATGAGAAGCCATGGTGAAAGTGAAGGGAAATATATTACCTATGGGGAATGGGAAAGAGAAGATTTAGATATATGGGTAAATTTAATTAGGGAAAAAGTAGGTAAGGATGGAGTAATAGGGCTACATGGTCAATCTATGGGTGGAGCTACTGTACTTATGTATGGTGGTAAATATGGTGATAAGGTAGATTTTATTATTTCAGATTGTGCTTATTCAAAGGGAAAAGAAATAGTGAGAGAGCAATTTAAAGAAAAAAAGGTTCCATTTTTCCCAGTATATCAAATATTAAATAGACATCTTAAAAAAGTATGTGAATTTGATATGGATAAAATATCTCCGTTAGATGATATAAAAAATAGTAAAACTCCTGTGCTTTTTATACATGGAACAGGAGATGAATTAGTTCCACATTATATGAGTGAGGATATGTTTAATGCAAAAAATGGAGAAAAGGATATGCTTTTATTAATTCCAGAAGGAAGACATGTAGGAGCATATTATAAAGATCCAATTAAATATAAAAATGCAATTTCAGATTTTTTAAAATCTGTCTTAGGATAGATATATAAATTGAAGAAAAAACTTATAAATGGTAAAATATTGATAATTACTCCTTACTTGGTTGTAAGGAGTTTTTCTTTTTAGTAATTTAAAAAGGGTTATTTGAATATAAAATTAATATAAGTGTGATAAGTAGTGAGATTTATAAGACTTTAGGTATGGGGGGATATAGGGTGCGAAAAGATGGTGAAAAATATTTATATGATGAGTTAAAAAGCTACTTACAGGTTAATGGATATAAAAGCTATGGGAGGCAAAATATTAAATATTCAGGAAAGTATGAGGCTGTTAATATATGCTTAAGTAAAAGGTATTCTTTTTCAGAGCAATTAATTCCAGCCACCACTTTATTGGGCCTTGTATATGAATATTTTCAGGATAATAATGAGGTAAATAGAAATAATATAGAATTCTTTTTAAATAATTATGAAATGGCTGATATATACTATGCATTTATTGAAAAACTAAAGGTAGCAATAAGTGAGGAAATAATATTAATTCAAGATGTATATAAAAATGGGATAGTATTTGCTACTAAAAGCAATAGTGCAGGGGAAATAAAACTAGGTTTAAGCTTATTAAGATTAAGTAATGAAGAAGAGGCCGTTGAAGTTTTTAAAACATTTTCTATTCATAATGACTATTCATTTTTTTGTATTGAAGCAATGAAGGAATTTAAGGGGAGTAATACATTTACATTTAATTTAGCTAAGATTGCAAAGGGGTATGGTAGGATTATTGCAATTTCAAAACTAGAAGTTATTTCTGATTCAATCAGAAATTGGATAATAGAAAAGGGTAGCGATAATAACTTTATGGAGGATGAGTTAGCAACATTAATTTTTAATAAGGTAGATATATCTTGGTATATACAAAACACTAGAAGAGATTCAAAAAAGTTTAATGTTTTATCAAAAATAATTATTAGATTATATAGAGGAAATGATTATTTTTCAAAGTGGTATAACTATGATTTGTTTTATGAATATGTTCATGAATTTAAAAAATATGGGAAAACATTTAATCAGTTATATTCTTTAGTGGCAGTATTAATATCTATAGAAGATTATAATAAGGATTCTATACTAGAAAGTATAGAGGTATATAATGATGTTATAAAAGAAACTACAACAATAGTAGAAGGAATAGAAGAAGTATTAAAAAATGATAAGTGGATAGAGGTTTTAAAAAATGAAATAGAGGCTGGGAAGATATCATCAGAAAAATTAATGAGTGTTGGATTATTGCTAAAATCTAATTTAGATTATGATGATATGTCTATATTATTAGGAAGAGATGTTTTTGATGAATATGCTTATAAATATATAATGGTAAAATTATTAGATGAAGATAAAATAAAGTTAATAGATTTTGTAGAAAAAATATTTATTAATAACAAAAATTTATTTAGCAAAGAAGAAATAGAAGTTAATGGTTATGAAGAGTACAAGGAAGATAGATGTCTAGAAATATTAATTAGTTATATGAATAATTTAACTATAAGATATTTAGATTTTAATATTAAGGCTTTAACATCAAGGAATAGAAAAACTAAGAGAAAGGCTTTAAAAAATCTTAGAATGTTTAGAGATGATTTAGATAAGGTGCAGGTTTCTAAGGTAAAGGAAATAGCAGATGAAGAATGGGATAAGAATTTTTCTATTATGTTATTAAAGCTAATAAGTGAAAGTATAGGGTCTAATGATATTATACATGAGGATATAAGTAAGCTAAAAGTTATTCCACATATAAAAGATGTTTACTTAACAAGGACTATGATTTCAGGACTTGACTATGGAGCAATAGCAAAATCAAATTTAAAGCTAGAAAGAGAATCAGTAGTGTACTTAAAAAGGGAAAGAGATAATCAATATGATAGAAATGCTATAGCGGTAGTATCAAAAACAGGATGGCATATAGGATATATACCAAGAAGGGAAAACTATATTTTAAAGAATTTAATGGATTCGAATAAAAAGCTATATGGGCTAGTAGAAGAAGTAGATAATGAGTCTAGAATTGTAAAAATACAAGTGTATTTAAGTTATAGTGATGTAGAAGAGGAAGTTAATGATATTATAAAGTTAATTTTAGCTAAAAAAAGTGAAATAATTAACTGAAAAAATAAAATTAAATATTCACAAATAATACTTTTTATGGTAACATTATTGATATAAATTATCAATTAGCAATAAGCAAAAATAAAACATTGGAGGTAAAATTATGATCAACAAGATAAGATTAGGAATTGTTGGATATGGAAATTTAGGAAGAGGAGTAGAACAATCTATAAATCAAAATCCAGATTTTCATTTAGAAGCAGTATTCACTAGAAGAGACGTTAATTCAGTAAAGACATTTGGGGCTAAGGTAGAAAAAATAGAAAATATAAAAGAGTATAAAGATAAAATAGATGTTATGATATTATGTGGTGGATCAGCAACTGATTTAATGGTTCAGGGGCCAGAGATAGCAAGTATGTTTAATACTGTAGATAGCTTTGATACTCATGCAAAAATTCCAGAGTATTTTGCAACTATGGATAAAATATCAAAGGAAGCAGGAAAGTTAAGCATTATATCAGTGGGATGGGATCCAGGATTATTTTCATTAAACCGTTTAATGGGACAAGTAGCTTTACCTAATGGAACAGACTATACTTTTTGGGGAAAAGGAGTAAGTCAAGGTCATTCTGATGCAATAAGAAGAATTGAAGGTGTTAAAAACGGGATTCAATATACAATTCCAGTTGATGAAGCTTTAGATAGAGTTAGATCAGGTGAAAATCCAGAATTAACTACAAGAGAAAAACATGAAAGAGTGTGTTATGTAGTTGCAGAAGAGGGAGCTAGCTTAAGTAAAATAGAAAATGAAATAAAAGGAATGCCTAATTATTTCTCAGATTATGATACTACAGTTAATTTTATAACAGAAGAAGAGTTAAGAGAAAAGCATTCAGGAATGCCACATGGAGGATTTGTTATTAGAACTGGTGTTACAGGAGAAGGAACTAATCAAAAAATAGAGTTTTCTTTAGCATTAGGAAGTAATCCGGAATTCACTTCAAGTGTTTTAGTAGCATATGCAAGAGCTATTTATAGATTAGCTAATGAAGGAAAAACAGGTTCAACTACAGTTTTAGATATACCATATTCATATCTTTCACCAAAGAGTGCAGAAGAACTAAGAGCTGAACTTTTATAACATAAGAGTATATTAGGCTAGAAAATTAAGAGGTTAATCTTGATTTTTTAGCCTTTTTGTTCTTAAATGAAATTATAAAGATAAAATAATATAAATTATATATAGATATATATGTAGGAGGCAAATATGAGCAAAAGAGAAAGATATTTATCTTGGGATGAATATTTTATGAGTGTAGCAGTTTTAGCCGGAATGAGGAGCAAGGATCCTAAAACACAAGTTGGAGCTTGTATAGTTGATGTAAACAATAAAATATTAAGTCAAGGGTATAATGGATTACCAGTTGGATGTTCAGATGATGAATTTCCTTGGGAAAGAGAAGGTGACTTATTAGATACAAAATATCCATATGTAGTTCATGCTGAATTAAATGCAATATTAAATTGTAGAGGAGCTAATTTAACTAATTCTAAAATATATGTTGCCTTATTTCCATGTAATGAATGTGCAAAGGCTATAATTCAATCAGGGATAAAAGAAGTTATTTATTTATCAGATAAATATTCTAATACAGATATAGTTAAGGCATCTAAGAGAATGTTTAAAGCTTCTAATGTCAAATTAACACAATTAGAGCCTAAAAATAAAAAAATTAATATATCTTTAGATTTAAATGACATTTAGATATTAGGTAGTTATACTATATATAGAATTTTATTTGTAATTCATACAACATATGGTATTAAAAAAATTTTATTAAAGACTTGAAAGTGACCAATATTTTTTGTAATATAGAAAAAGACAAAAAACAAAGGATAGGTGACGCATGTTGATAGTTGTTGGTGGTATGATAGGTCTAGGTAAAAGCTCAGTAGCTGAAATATTAGGAGAACACTTTAGTTCAGATGTGTTTTATGAAAGTGTAGATGATAATCCAATATTACCTTTATTTTATAGTGAAACAGAAGAGGAAATTCAAAAAAAGAGATACCCTTTCTTATTACAACTGTATTTTTTAAATACTAGATTTAAAAGTATTAAAGAAGCATTAGTAAATAATAATAATGTTTTAGATAGATCAATTTATGAAGATTGGTATTTTGCTAAAAAGAATATGGAACTTGGAAGAATAAATGATTTAGAGATGAAGATTTATGAAGATCTTTTAAATAACATGCTAGAAGAGTTAGAAGAATTACCAAAGAAGGCACCAGATGTAATGGTATATTTAAAAGGATCATTTGACACAGTTTTAAGCAGAATTGCTTTAAGAGGTAGAGAGTTTGAAATAGATGATAACTTAAAAGAATACTATCACTTCTTATGGAAAGACTATGACGCATGGGTAAACAATTATTATAAAGCATCAGAAGTATTAATAGTTGATATGGATACTATGGATGTTGTAAATAATGAAGAAGATAAGATAAAGCTAGTTAAAATGGTAGAAGAAAAGCTTAAGGAAGTTAGATGCATTTAATCTTTAATACATATATAAAATACCACAGAATATTATCTCCAAATATTCTGTGGTATTTTTGTTATTTTATTATTTAAAAGAATTAAAAGATGAATCAGATGGCATTCTCCAATCACCTCTAGGGCTAAGAGATATGCTACCAACTTTTGGTCCGTCAGGAAGAGCACTTCTTTTAAATTGTTGTGTAAAGAATCTATAGATAAATTTATCTAGCCATTTATTTATTTCTTCAGTACTATAATTATCTTTAAAAGCATGCTGTGCTAACATTTCAATTCTTTCTTTAGAAGATCCATTTTTAATAAAGTGATATAAGAAGAAGTCGTGTAATTCATAAGGTCCCACAATATCTTCTGTTTTTTGAACTATTTCACCTTTATCACTTTTTGGAAGTAATTCAGGACTAACAGGTGTATCTAATATATCTAATAATGTTTCAGATACATCTTTATTAGATTCTTTTTCAGCAACATATCTTACTAAGTATCTAACTAGTGTTTTAGGAATAGATGGGTTAACTGAATACATGCTCATATGGTCACCGTTATAAGTACACCAACCAAGTGCAAGTTCAGATAAATCACCTGTACCTATTAATAATCCACCTTCCTTATTAGCTAAATCCATTAATATTTGAGTTCTTTCTCTTGCTTGAACATTTTCATAAGTTACATCATGAATATCTGCATCATGTCCTATGTCTTCAAAATGTTGAAGTGCAGCCTTAACTATATTTATTTCTCTTAAATCACAGCCAAGTTCCCTACAAAGAACTAATGCATTGTTATAAGTTCTATCTGTAGTACCAAAGCCAGGCATAGTAATAGTTACAATGTTTTTATTATCAATATTTAATAACTTAAATGTTTTAACTACTACTAAAAGTGCTAGGGTAGAATCAAGACCTCCTGAGATTCCTATTACAGCCTTTTTTAATCCAGTATGTTCTAATCTTTTAGCAAGTGCAGCTGCTTGGATATTAAATATTTCCTTACATCTTTCTTCTCTTTCTTTTTCATTTGATGGAACAAATGGATGTTTATCTATAAATCTATCAAATTCTTTAATTTCTATATTATCGAATTTAAAGTTAATATATTTACCTTGGAAAGGAACTGTATTTTGAGCGTTTCTAAAACTAATATTTTTAAGTCTTTCACTATTTAGTTTAAATACATCTATACATGAATAAATAACTTGGTTATCTCTTTGGAATCTTTCATTTTCCTTTAGGATAGATCCATTTTCTGAAATTAAAAGATGACCACTAAATAATAAATCAGTAGTTGATTCATGAACTCCAGCAGAAGAATATATATAAGAAGACATACATCTAGCACTTTGGTTTGATACTAAACTTCTTCTATAATCAGCCTTACTTACTAATTCATTAGAAGCAGAAAGATTACCAATAATATTAGCACCTAATAATGAAAGATTTGAACTTGGTGGAATAGTTACCCAAAGGTCCTCACATATTTCAAATGCAAATTTAAAGTCTCTGCAAGTGAATATTAAATTAGTTCCAAATGGAATATCTTCTTGAAATGGTAAGCATACTTTCTTATCAATAAGTCCTAAGCCTTCGCTAAACCAACGTTTTTCATAAAATTCACTGTAGTTAGGAATATATGATTTAGGAACTATTCCTAAGATTTTTCCTTTAAAAATCACATATGCACAGTTATAAAGAATATTATTAAATATAAGGGGTGCACCTACAGATATTAAAATATCTAAATCTTTACTTTTAATTGTTAACTTTTCTATTGAATCTATAGCTTTGTTTAATAATTTAGATTGTAAAAATAAATCTCCACAAGTATAAGATGTTATGCAAAGTTCAGGAAAAACAATTGATTTTGCACCAGCTAATACAGCTTCATCTATACATTTGTTTATAGAATCTAAGTTATACTCTATATCAGCTACACGTGTAATAGGACATGCAGCAGCAACTTTTATAAAGTCCATAATTTTCACTCCATTCTTTAGTTTGTAATTTTATTCTACTACTTAATAGTATTAATCTTTAAACTTAATAAAATACACATAAGTAAATAATAAAAGGAAAACTATAGAAAATCAATAAGTGAAAGTTTAAAATGGACTTATGGAGTGATCTAATAATAATATTAAATATTAATAATAGGAAAAAACATATATTAATGATATAAAAAACTTTTATAAAGGTTATAAAAAAACTTATAAAAAGATAAAAATAATATTGTAATAATGTAAAAGGTAGTGTATAATAAGTTTAAAGATAAAGAAAACATATAAGATGGTTTATCAATTTAGAAAGGGGGTATAGAGAATGCTTTCAGTTATTACTTGGATTATTGTAGCTGTATTTGCAGTTGGAATAGATATTGCAACTAGTAGTTTTCTATTTTGCTGGTTTGCAGTTGGAGCTTTAGCAGCTATGATAGGCGCTTTATTTGGGGTAACAACTACGGTGCAAATTTTAATTTTCTTAGTTGTAAGTATAATAACAATTGCTATTTGCTATCCATGGGCAATGAAGAAGTTTAAAACTTCAATAAAAAGGACTCCTTTAATGGAAGAAACTTATATAGGAAGAGTTATTAAGGCAGAAGAAGACATAGAAAATAAGGCAAGAATAAAAGTTGACGGAATATATTGGGCAATACAAAATAATGGTAAAACTATAAAAAGAGGAAGTAATTTTATAATTACAGGTATAGAAGGAAATAAATTAGTTGTAAAAAAAGAGGAGGATATTTAATATGGCAGGATTCATTATTGGAATTGTAATTTTATTATTTGTTATATTTACAATTCTATCATCAATCAAAATAGTAAATACAGGATACTTATATGTAGTGGAAAGATTTGGGCAATATCATAGAACATTAGAGCCAGGATGGCATTTCTTAATTCCTTTTGTTGATTTTGTTAGAAAGAAAATTTCAACAAAGCAACAAATACTAGATGTACCACCACAATCAGTTATTACTAAAGATAATGTTAAAATTTCAGTTGATAACGTAATATTCTATAAGCTTTTAAATGCAAAGGATGCAGTTTATAATATTGAAGATTACAGATCAGGTATAGTATATTCAGCTACTACTAATATGAGAAATTTAATAGGTAATATGTCATTAGATGAAGTATTATCAGGAAGAGATAAAATAAATCAAGACCTTTTAAGTATTATTGATGAAGTTACAGATGCTTATGGTATTAAAATACTTTCAGTTGAAATTAAAAATATAGTTCCACCAGCTGAAATTCAAGAAGCTATGGAAAAGCAAATGAAGGCTGAAAGAGATAAGAGAGCAATGATATTACAAGCAGAAGGATTAAAAACTTCTCAAATAGAAAAGGCTCAAGGGGAAAAACAAAGTAAGATTTTATCTGCAGAAGCAGAAAAGGAAGCTAATATAAGAAGAGCAGAAGGTTTAAAAGAATCTCAATTATTAGAAGCAGAAGGTAAGGCTAGAGCAATAGCGGCAATAGCAGAAGCAGAGGCAGAAGCTATAAGAAAAGTTAATGAAGCTATTATCCAATCAGGAACTAATGAAACAGTTATTGCATTAAAGCAAGTTGAAGCTTTAAAAGAAATGGCTAACAGTCCAGCAAATAAGCTTATATTACCAAATGAAACTTTATCATCTCTTGGAAGTATAGCAGCTATTGCAGAAATGTTAAAAGAAAGTAAATAAATTATAAAATTAATGAATAAAAACCTTAGATAAGGATAATAATATTAATAACTCGAAAGGGTTACGTAGGTTTCTTTGCCGGTAGTTTTGCTACCGGTATTTTTTCTTAGCAAGTGCTTTAAAGTATTATTTAATAAGATTTAAGTATATAGTGAGTGCTTAATTAATAAAGTAATATCTAATATTAAATTATCTTTAAATATTACATAAAAAACTTGTTTTTATATAATATCTATGTTATTATGAGTAAAGTAACAAAAAGTTACAAAAAATTTTTTTAAAGATACATAAGTTCAAAATTAATCTCCATTAAAAGAGATTGGTTACTGATGTTACTCTTTGAAATGGAGGATTTAAAATGGAAGATAAGAAAATCGTTTGTAAAGATTGCGGAGCTGAATTCGTATTCACAGTTGGAGAACAAGAATTCTACAAAGAAAAAGGATTCGATAACGAACCAGTAAGATGCATGGATTGCAGAAGAGCTAGAAAAGCACAAAACAACAGAAGATAGTTTTTGTTGATTAAGTCATGAAGTTTAACTTCATGACTTTTTTATTATATATAATATTAAAATAAAAAATATATTATATATAATAAAAAATAGTAGTATTTTAAAGTAATATATGATATTATTAATTAGTAGTCATTAGACACGAAAATATTGTTTAAAGATTTAATAGAAATTGGCATTCTCCATTATAGAGATTGGTGAGTACTATATTAGTCTTTAAGATGGAGGATTTAAAATGGAAGATAAGAAGATATTATGTAAAGATTGCGGAAAAGAATTCATATTCACAGTTGGTGAGCAAGAGTTCTACAAAGAAAAAGGATTCGACAACGAGCCAGTAAGATGTATCGATTGTAGAAGAGCTAGAAAAGCACAAAACAACAGAAGATAGTTTTTGTTGATTTAAAGACTGTAGTTTTACTACAGTCTTTTTTTATTGTGTAAAATTATTAATCTTTAAAGCCGTAAGCAGAAGTTCTAGTAATATCTACAGCATTATTAACAGTAGATAATGTATCTTGAACCAATTGTTTATTTTCATTTCTTTCTACAGACTTTAAAGCTTTATTTAATAATTCTTGGGCGTGTATAGCATCCGATAATGCTTGGTTTAATTCACATTTTGCATTAGGTTTATGTCCCATTTAAATTTCCTCCTAATCCTTATAATTTTCTAATGTTGTTTGTGCTGAATTTAAAGCATTTCCCATTGCTTTTAAAGCTATATGGATTTCTTCTTTGTTTGATTCATCTTCAGCATGAATATAGGCTATATTTAAGTGTTCTTCACAAGCACATAATTCTTCTAATGCTTGTATTAAATTATCTTTTGCATTGTTATTCATTTTAAACACCACCCTTAAAATTAACTCATTTATATTTTGCCTATAAATAAGCTTAAAATTACTATCTAATGAAAAATTATTTGTATTATTAATTACTATTGGTGAATATATTTCCAAATAGAAGAGATAAATAAAAAAAATACATGAAATTGTAAATAAATTGAATAAATGGTAAAATATAAATAAAAACTATTTTAGGAGGTTAAGATGATTAAAAAAAGAGCAAAAAGTATTGCTTACACTTTAGCTATGAGTGTTTCATTATCCAATGTAATTGCTATAGCTCCAGTAAATGCAATAGAAAAAAATGAAAACGATATTTTAAAATCTTCAGAAGTTAGTGGATATAATTTAGAAGATATAACTACTTATATTGATGAAGAAAATTACACAGTAATAGATGTTAGTCAATTTGGAGCCGATCCATCAGGAAGAATGGATTCAGCTTCAGCCATAATTGAAGCTATTAAATACGCAAAAACTATTCAAGGACCAAAGAGAATTTACTTCCCAGAGGGAGAATATCATATTTGGCCAGAAAAAACTGAAAAGAGAGAATTATATATTTCTAATACAGTTGGAACTAACCAGGCTTATAAAAAGAAGAGTATAGGTATTTTAATAGAAGATATGAAAGATGTATTAGTTGATGGTGGTGGTTCACAATTTATTTACCATGGATTCCAAACAGCATTTGCTTCAATTAGATCTGAAAATGTTAAATTTGAAAACTTTGCTTTTGATTATGTAAATCCTAAAGTTGTAGATGTAACAGTTGAAGAAGTTGGAGTAGAAGATGGAAAAGGATATAGAACTATATATATACCTGAAACTTACAACTATAAAATAAGTAATAATGGAATAGATTGGTATGGTGAAGAAAGTCCAGTTACAGGAGTTCCATATTGGTCAGGAAGAAATTCCTTTAATTATACACAATATTATGATTATACAACTGGTGAAACAAGAAGGGGAAGTAATCCTTTATTTAGCAATGTAAGTTCAATTACTGATTTAGGAAATAACAGAATACAAATTAAGTATAATAATGCAACTAAGCCATCAGACTTAGGAAGATCTTATCAAATGAGAGAAACTACAAGGGATACAGCGGGTACATTTTTCTGGGAAAGTAAGGATGTTGTAGTTAAAGATGTAGACGTAAATTATCTACATGGATTTGGTTTTGTTGGTCAGTTTACTGAAAACGTTACAGTAGATGGTGTTGATTTTAGAGTAAGAAGTGGTTCGGGAAGAACTACAGCAAGCTTTGCTGACTATATTCAAATGTCAGGAATTAAGGGAAAGGTTAAAATAACTAATACGTCATTTTCTAATCCCCATGATGACCCTATAAATGTTCATGGTACTTACTTAGAAGTAAAGGAAAGAATAGCACCTAACAAGGTAAAGGTTAGATATATGCATAATGAAACAGCAGGATTCCCACAGTTTTATGTAGGGGATGATGTAGAGTTCTTTACAAAGACAACAATGTTACCTGTTGATGGTTCACAAGCTAAGGTTGTAGAAGTAGATGGTCCATCAGGTACAAGCTCTGATAAGAATTTAACTGATATTATAATAACATTAGATAAGGATTTACCAGAGGAAATAGTAGCAGGTTCTACTCATGTTGTAGAAAATATAACATATACTCCAGAAGTTGAAATAACTAATAATAACTTTATAGAAACTCCAACAAGAGGAATACTTGTTACTACACGTAAACCTGTCTTAATTGAAAACAACTACTTTGATGGAATGGGAATGTCTAGTATATTTATATCAAGTGATGCTCATCAATGGTATGAATCAGGTCCTACAAATAATGTAACTATTAAAAATAATATATTTGATAGATCAGCAGGACCTGTTATAGATTTTGGACCTACAAATCAAGTATATAATGAAAATAATCCAGTTCATAACAATATAGTTATTGAAGATAATATTTTTAATATAAATAATACAACTGTTTTAAAGGGTAAAAGTGTAGGGAATTTAGAGTTTAAAAATAATACAATAAATAGATATAATCCAAATGCTAAGGTTAATCTTGAAGGAGAAGATAAGGCTTTAAATATAGGTGATACGGCTAAGGTAACAGCTACTTCTACAGGAACAGCATTAGGAACACAATTATTTGAATTTAACGGTTCAAATAATATAAAAATAGAAAATAATAAATATGATAATGGATTAAATTTAAGAGTAAATACTTCAGCTATGAGTAATCCAGCTAATAATATTACTTTTGTTAATGATGATTTAAAGATTAATGAAAATAACAATATAAATCCAGGTGGAGTAGTTAAATATTATAGTAGCAATGAAGAAGTAGCTATAGTTGATGGAGAAGGTAATGTAACAGCCGTTGGAGAGGGAATAGCAACAGTTACTGCTTATTCAGAAGCACAATCAAAAGCTTATAAGTCTAATTCTGTAACATTTAATGTAGGTGGAGTAGAGGGTGAGGTGTCTAAAGAGGAAAGATTTTTAGATGCAGAATCAGCTTTAGAATACTTAAATGTAACAGGTATAGAAGGAATGCCAGAATTTGAGGAAGGTAAATTCTATTATATGCCTAATGGTTCAACAGAAAGCACTGAAATGCATTTAGATATTAAGGCAAAATCTAATAAAGCTAAATTAAGAATATTAGTTGATGGAAAAATAATTGCTGAAACTGAAGGGAATACTTATACAGGTACTATTCCTTTATCAGCAGGTGGTAATGGAGTTCAAATTTATTCAATAGCTGAAGATGGTGGCACTACAATGTATAGAGTCGCTGCAATACGTAGAGAAAATAATGATACTAGCCTTAAGGATTTATCTATAAATGGAGAAACTATAAATGGATTTAACCCAGAAAATACTTCTTATATTCATAGAGTAAGTGAAGAGGTGGAGTCTATTAATATATCTTCTATTAAGAACTATGATAAATCTAGAATGTTAATAACCTCTAATGGAAAGATTTATGGTGAAAGTGAAGGGGAAATTCCTTTAAAATCAGGAGTAAATGATATTTACGTAAAGGTTCAATCAGAAAATTATGCTGTAGATAATTACTATAAGATATCAGTAATTCGTAGTGATAAGTCAAATTCAAGCTTATTATCATTAGAAACTCCAAATAATAGATTAGATTCTGCTTTCAATCCAAATGAAAAAGAATATACTATTACTACAAGTAAGCAATTATTTGAATTAAATGCAGTTTCTCAAGAAGTGGGAGCAAGTATTGAGGTTAAGATAAATGATAAGGTATTTAAAGGTAATGGAGAAGTAAAAGCTAGTACTAATTTAATATCAGGAATAAATACAGCTAGAATAAAGGTTACATCAGAAGATGGAAAAAATATCACAGAATATATAATAAGCATTAATGCTATAGAAAAAGTATATATTTCAGACTTAGATTGGGAAGGAACATCTTCAGTTGGATGGGGAAGCTTTATGAGAGATAAATCACCAAGTGGAGGAGTTATTAGTCTTATAAAAGATGGTGAGCCTACTCAATTTGAAAAGGGAATAGGGGCCCATGCTCAGTCTACTTTAATATATGATATTGAAGGAAAGGGATATGAAACCTTTGAAGCTTATGCAGGAACAGATTATAGTCAATTTGGAAGCCAATATGGACATGTAACTTATAAAGTTTATATAGATGGAGTTGAAAGATTTAATAGTGGTGAACTTTCACCTAGATCGGAAGCTGCATATATAAATTTAGATGTTAGTGGAGCAAAGGAAATTAAGCTTGTTGCTGATAAGGGAGCTAATGATTATAATGATCATGCTGTTTGGGCAGATGCTAAATTCAAAAAGAGTTTTGAAGAAGAGGTAGCACCAGAGTCAGATGCTAGCCTAAGTGGAATTGAATTATCAAATGGACTAAAATTATCTCCAAATTTTGATTCGAAAATAAAAAACTATACAGTAGATGCAGGAAGCGATAGAGGTGGTATTTCTATAAAAGCTAATGCTACAAGAGAAGAATCAAAGGTATCAATAATAGCTAATGGTATAGAAACAGATTATGACAATGTGGCAGAAAGACCTATTTATTTAGATAAAAACCAAAACGAAGTAAAGGTTAAGGTAACTTCAAAGGATGGAACTATAAGTGAATACAATATTATTTTCAATAAACAAGTTTTATTAAATTCAAATTGGAAGGTTGAAAGACCTCTAGATGGATATATTAAGGTTCCTACAGATGGTAGTGATTCTGTTACTATTGAAACAGCTACAGAAGGGGGAATGTGGGCTACTGGAGAATCAGTTGAAAATATTATATTAACAGATGTAATTGAAGATGACTTTAATATAACTGTAAAAATGGATGGAACTACTGAGACAAGCTATGAAGAAGCTGGTATTATAATTTATAAGGATGTAAATAACTATACTGCTATTCAAAGAAAGCATGCTGGTGGTAATCCAAATATTATGTTAGTAAATGAGATAAATGGAGCTGCTACAGAAAATTCTAATATAGGTAATCCATCAGGAGGATCTATTTATCTTAAGCTTGAAAAGGTAGGAAGTAAAATAACTGGTTATTATTCACAAGATGAAATGAATTGGACTAAGGTATATGAGGTAAATAATAGTAGCTTAACTTCAGGTTATAAGGTTGGAGTAATAGCAACAGGTTCAACAGCGAGAACACCATTTACCTTTACAAACTTTAAAGTAAATAATGAAAATGTTAAGTTTACTAGTACTTTAACTGAAGTGCCAGAAGATTTTATTGTTGATTCAAAGGAGATTGAAGTAACTACTGATTTAAATAACCTGCCTAAATTACCAGAAGAAGTATTAGTTAAATACTTAAGTGGGGAAGGAATGGAAAAGGTTACTTGGGATGAAGTAAGCTTAGAGCAAGTTTCTAAGGTTGGTGAATTTATAGTAGAAGGAAAGATAGAAGGAACTATTGTAAAAGCAAAGGCTTTAGTAAAGGTAATAGATGATCCTTCAGAAGAAATAGTGGTTGATAAGGTAAGTGGGCTTGCTGCTAATAATGTTAAAAATAATAGTATAGATATTATTTGGAATAAGCCAAGTAGTACAGTAGGTTTAGAGGAATATGTAATTTATAAAGATGGTAAGATATTAGATAGAGTACCTGCAAATGAAACTAAATATACTATAAGTGAGTTAAGAAGTAATACTATTTATGGTATTAAAGTAACTACAAAATATTCAAATGGAGAAGAATCAAAACCAGTTTCAATTAATTGTAGAACAATAAAATAAAGATTATTTAACTAGGTATAATATATTTTTATACCTAGTTTTTTAGAAGAGGTGAATATATGAAAAGGAAAGCAAAAGTCTTAATTTTTATGCCAATAGCAATATTATTACTTGGAGTGTTTATAGCATTTAAATCTGAAGATTGCGGTAAAGAATCAATTTATGGAGAAATAAATAAAGAGGAAGTTTTAAAAAATGGAATCGAGATTTATGTAGATAATATAGCATTATCTAAAGAAAAAAATGAATTAGAGTTAGTAATATCGAATATTGGAGATAAAAAAATATCATTTGGAGTAGAATATGCAGTTGAAAAGAAGAAAAATGGTATTTGGTATGAGGTGCCATTTAGAGAAGAGATGATGTTTATAGAAATAGCTAAGATTTTAAATCCTGCAGAAATTTCAAGTGAAATTATATCATTAGATAATCTAAAGGGTAGTTTGAAAAGTGGTGAATATAGAGTGATTAAAAGATTTTACATAGGTGGAAAAGAAGTTATAGTAGCGGGGAATTTTACAATTTAATAAAATTATTACAAAGGAGATATGAGTGTTTGAAATACTTATATCTCCTTTATTTATATTAGTCGATTTTAGAAGAATGATGTTGTGGATAATAAATTAATTGTTTAATAATTAGAAATAAAAGTTTAAAAATTATAAAATTATACTGTATTTTATAACAATATGTTAAGAAGTGTTGGGTGAATTGATTTGTAAAAATATAACAATGTGGTATACTAAACAAGAAGTATAGTATATTGGGGGTAAAAGAATGAAGAGTAAAAGATTGGTTGCGTTAGTAGTGGGGGTTGTTTGTGCTATTAACGGATTAGGTGTTAATGTAGGAGCAAATCCTATAAAAGAAAAGATTTCAGTAGAAGGTGAAGATAATAAAAAATCTTTAACACCAGCTTTAAATGATTATTTAAATAATAAAAATGAAAAGGCTAAAACTTTTGTAGCAGATGATAAAAGTGATATTTTTAATATTACTAAAAGTGAGAAAAAGCAATATAAAGCAAATGATCAAGTAAGAGTAATAGTTGAATTAGAAGATAATAAAAATATTAAAGGTACAGAAGAAGAGGTAAAATCTTTTAAGTTTGCAAAGCAAGATGATGTAATTACTAATTTTAAGAGTGTATCAGAGAATATAGATGTAAAAAATAGATATTATAAGGGAACAAATAGTTTTAGTATAGATACAACATATGGTGATTTAGAAAAGATAAGTGAACTAAAGAACTTAGAAGGAGTTAGATCAGTAAAAATAGCTAAGACATATGGATATCAAATGTTAAGTAGTGCTGACTTAGTTAATACGGAAAAAGTATGGGAAGAAAATAAGTTCAAAGGTGAGGGAACAGTAGTAGCTATAGTTGATACTGGAGTAGATTATGAACATAGAGATTTTGCTCTTTCTGAATTAGGATTAGAAAATAGAAAGATAATCAAAGAAGAGGTTGAATTAAAATTAAATGAAACTGTTGTAGATGATGTTTGGTTATCTGAAAAAATACCTGTTGCATATGACTGGGCTGATGGTGATAGTGATGTAAGAAATCCATATAATGAACATGGAACACATGTAGCTGGAATAGTTGCTGCTAATGGAAATGAAAATATTAATGGTATTAAAGGTGTAGCACCAGAAGCACAAATAATTGTTGAAAAAGTATTTGGTGATTATAGTGGTGGAGCTTATGATGATGATATAGCAGCCGGTATATATCATGCAGTAGATATGGGAGCTGATGTAATAAACTTAAGTTTAGGTACAGATGCTGGTTGGGTTGATGAAGAAGATTTAACTCAAAAAGCTATAAAGTATGCTGCTGATAATGGAGTTTTAGTTGTAGCAGCAGGTGGTAATGCTTCATATAGTACGGATGCAAATATTATGTTGCCTTGGGTAGATAAGCCATTTGCTGAAAATTATGATATAGGGGTAGTTGGCTCACCTGGTATATCTCCTTATGCACTACAAGTTGCTTCTTACGAAAATACTCATAGAGTTAAATCAAAGGGGATAACTATTGATTCAAAGGGCGAAGAAGGAACTTTAGCTTTATTTAATCAAGCTAGATCTAAAAAGTTTGTAAATGAATTAGATTTAGAAAAAGAATATGAATTAGTTTATGTGGGTGAAGGTTCAGATAATGATTATAAGGGTAAAGATGTAGAGGGGAGAATTGCAGTAATAACTCCTGAAATGCAATATTCAACATATACTACATTCCAATATGCAGCTGAAAGAAAAGGTGCTATTGCTGTAATTATGGTTCCTCATGAAGGCTCACCTATAGATAAAAATCTAATGTTAAGTATGTCAACTGTTCCGTTAGCAACAACATCAACAAGAGCTGAAGGGATGGAAGTTGTTGAAAAATTAAGTAATGGTGAAAATGTTAAGTTTAAGATTACAGATGATATAATTCAAACTGAAAGTGCTTTTAAAGATACAATGTCAGATTTCTCATCTTGGGGAACTGGTGCTAATTTAGAATTAAAACCTGAAATATCAGCTCCTGGTGGAAATATTTATTCTACTGTAAGCGGTAACTCATATGAAGAAATGAGTGGAACATCAATGGCATCACCGTATGTTGCTGGTGGAGCTGCATTAGTAATACAAGGTTTAAAAAATAATGATTCATTAAAGGATGAAAACTTAGTTACTTTATCTAAAAAAATACTTATGAATACTTCAGAAGTTGTTGTAGATAAAGACACAGGAGTTCCTTATTCTGTTCGTAAGCAAGGTTCAGGTCTTATGAAATTGGATAAAGCTGTAAATACTTCAGCTGTTGTATATAGAAAAGATACTGTAGATGAGAAATCAGCAGCAGTTGAATTAAAGAGTATATCTGATGAAGTTGAATTTGATTTAGTTTTAGAAAGCTTAGGAAATCATAGTGAAGCTATAGATTATAATGTTTCATTAGATGTTTTAACTGATAGAATAAGCAGTAATGAATATGACTATGATGAAGATGGAACAGTGGACAAGGTTTGCGACCAACTAGATATGAAGAGTATTTTATTAGATGGTGCTGTAGTTACAATAAATGGACAAGTAGTATCATTAGAAAATCCATATAATATTTCTTTAAATTCTGGTGAAAAGAAAGAACTAAAAATAAATATAGATTTAAAGAATGCTAAAAATTTAAGAAAAGATACATTTGTTGAAGGGTTTGTTAATTTAAGAAGTGAATCTTCTTCAGATTTAGTAGTTCCGTATATGGGATTCTATGGAGCATGGGAAGAAGGTAAAAATGTAGACTTACCAGCATGGGATGAAAATTCATTTATTCCATTTACGGCTGTATGGAATACAGTAGAG
Source organism: Clostridium sp. (assembly GCF_051654825.1). Lineage (GTDB taxonomy): Bacteria > Bacillota > Clostridia > Clostridiales > Clostridiaceae > Clostridium. The sequence continues at coordinate 14,840 of NZ_JBOFYU010000238.1, read as the reverse complement.
GATGGTCCGTATCCACTAGGATTAAATCTAGCAACTGGTCAGTGGGAGTTAAATAAGGTAGGAATATCATCAACAAGTATATTTGATGCTGTAGCTCCTAAATTTACACTGCTAAGAAATGTTGATAGCGTGGCTATAGAAGTTGTTGATAAAGAAGGAAATATTGTAAACAATCTTGGTTATGCAGAAGATTGGTTTGGAAATGTATTGAAGTTAGGAAAATCAATAATGTCTTATAATGATTATAATTTGGCATTTGCAGAATGGAACGGATTAGATGAAAATGGAAATAAATTAAGTGATGGTGATTATAAGTTTAAAATTAAGACTGTAGGACAATATGATAATGCAAGTGAACAAATTAGAGAAATTACTATAAAGTTAGATAATACTCCACCTGTAATGACTAATCTTAATGCTGAGGTTTCAGGAGATGGTACTTTAGTAACATGGGATGTTGAAGACACAGGAGTAGGTTTTGATGGAGTTATAGTTTACTATGATGACCAATATATAAGTACAGCTGATCCAACACTTACTGAAGTTTGGTTACCAAAGAAAGATATTAAAGATTTAACTGTGGTAGCTATTGATAGCGTTTTAAATTTATCAATAAATAATTATGGTGATACTACTCCGAATTACGAGTATTTAGTTAACTTTGGAAGAATATATGGAGATGTAGCAAACTTTGAAACTGGATTAAATATAAATCAATTCTCAGTTAAAAAGGTTGATTGGAAAGTTAGTGTTAAAAATTTAGCTGGCGAAGAAGTACATTCATATGAAGAAAAATATACTGCAAACTTCGTTCCAGAGCCAGTATGTATTCCAAAGGAAATAAAAGATGGAGAATACTATGTTGAGATTACAGCTACAGATGAAGTAGGATATTCTGTTACTTCAGAACCTCATTTCTTTAAAGTAGTTGGAAATGATCCAGCAGATGTACAACAAAAATCTACTGCTTTAAAAGCGATAGAAACAAATAAAGAAGATGTTAAATTAAATTGGAATGCTTCAGCATCAACAGACACTATGGAATACATTTTATATAAGGATGGTAAAGAAATTGATAGAGTGCCAGCAGATAAAGATGTTCTTGAATATAGTGTAACAGGATTAAGAAGTAATACAATTTATGGATTTAAAGTTGTATCAAGAAGTAAAACAGGTATATTATCAAAACCTGTATCACTTAATGTAAGAACTGCTAAATAATATTTTAATATAAAATAAATGTAGAGATTATATCATAAAAACTACACTAGTTTAGTAAATCTAAATTGGTGTAGTTTTTTCATGTTTTATAAAAATTACTATAAAAAAACTATATTTAAGTGAGTTGAGTGAAAAAAACAAAGAAATGCGAATATTAACCTAGTTTTTTACATACGAATATATGTGAAAAAAATAAAGTTAAAAGTTCGATATATTACGAATGTTATTAAAAATATTATGGTTAAAGTTGACAATAAGGTTTTTAAATGGTAAGCTATAAATGAATTAAACGAAGAATTTAAAAATAAAAATGATTAATGTTCGTGTTTATAAATTTCCTTAATAAAGAAGATGATTTATGAGGTGGAGGTAAGTATGTTAGGAGCAAGATGTATATTTGTTGAAAAGAAAAAAGGTTTTGATGTTGAAGGGAAAAGCTTACTTGAAGATTTTAAAAGTAATTTAGGTATTACAGCTTTAGAAGGAGTAAGACTTGTTAATAAATATATTTTAGGAGAAATGGATGAAGAGTTTTATAAAAAAGCACTTTATACTATTTTTGCAGAAAAGACAGTAGATTTAGTTACAGAAAACAATCTAGAGCTAAATAATGGAGAAGTTGCTTTTGGAGTAGAGTACTTACCAGGACAATATGATCAAAGAGCTGATTCAGCTTCAGAATGTTATCAGCTATTAACTTCAGAAGAAAAAGTTAAAGTTAAGTCAGTAAAGGTATTAGTTTTAAAAGGAAATTTATCAGATGAAGAAGTAAATAAGATAAAAAGTTATTATATAAATCCAGTAGATTCAAGAGAAGTTAAAATAGATAATTTAGAATTAATATCAGAGCTTCCTGAACCAAAGAATGTAGAATTTTTAACAGGGTTTATAAATAAATCAGATAAAGAAATAGAAGAATTTCATAAAGAATTAGGGTTAGCAATGAGCCTTGAAGATATAAAGATGATAAGAGATTTCTTTAAAAGTGAAGAAAGAGATCCAAGCATAACAGAAATAAAAGTGATTGATACATATTGGTCAGATCACTGTAGACACACAACTTTCTCAACAGCTATAGAAGAAGTAGAAGTAGAAGAGGGAATTTACTCAGAGCCAGTAATTAGGTCATATGAGGCTTACTTAAAATCAAGAGATTATGTTTATGGTGAAACTGATAGAGATGAAACATTAATGGACATAGCAGTAATAACAATGAAGGAAATGAGAAAAAGAGGAACTTTAGATGACTTAGATCTTTCAGATGAAATAAATGCTTGTTCAATAAAAGTTAACATAGAAACAAATAATGGTAATGAAGAATATTTAGTAATGTTTAAAAATGAAACACACAACCATCCAACAGAAATAGAACCATTTGGTGGAGCTGCTACATGTTTAGGTGGAGCAATAAGAGATCCGTTATCAGGTAGAACTTATGTATATCAAGCAATGAGAGTTACAGGAGCAGCAGATCCAACAGTACCAGTTGAAGGTACTATTAAAGGTAAGCTTCCACAAAGAACTATTACTTTAGGAGCAGCTCATGGATATAGCTCATATGGAAATCAAATAGGATTAGCAACTGGACAAGTTTCAGAAGTATATCATCCTAATTATGTTGCTAAAAGAATGGAAGTTGGAGCAGTTATTGCAGCAGCACCAAAGGAAAATGTAGTTAGAGAAGAACCTAAGTCAGGAGATATAGTTATTTTACTTGGTGGAAGAACTGGTAGAGATGGATTAGGTGGAGCAACAGGTTCATCAAAGGAACATACTGAAGAATCAATAAATGAATGTGGAGCTGAAGTTCAAAAGGGTAATGCTCCAACAGAAAGAAAAATTCAAAGATTATTTAGAAATGCTGAAGTAGCAAAAATGATAAAAAGATGTAATGACTTTGGAGCAGGTGGAGTTTCAGTTGCAATTGGGGAATTAACTAGAGGTTTAGATATAGATTTAGATAAGGTTCCAAAGAAATACGAAGGTTTAGATGGAACAGAGCTTTCAATTTCTGAATCACAAGAAAGAATGGCAGTAGTAGTAGAAAAAGAAAATGTTTCAAGATTTATAGAACTATCAGCAATGGAAAACTTAGAAGCTGTAACTGTTGCAGAGGTTACTGATTCAGAAAGATTAAGAATGTTCTGGAGAGGAACAAAGATTGTTGATTTAAAAAGAGAATTTTTAGATACAAATGGAGCTAGACAAACTACAACAGTAGAAGTTACTTCACCAGAAGAATATCCATTCCTAGTTGAAGATGTAGATGTAAGAGAAGAATGGATTAAAACATTAAAAAGCTTAAATGTAGCATCACAAAAAGGGTTAGTAGAAAGATTTGATTCAACTATTGGAGGCGGAACAGTATTAATGCCTTTTGGAGGGAAAAATCAAACTACTCCAGCAGAAGGTATGGCTGCAAAGATTCCAGTATTAAATGGAGAAAGTAAGGATGCAACATTAATGAGTTATGGATTTAATCCAGAGCTTGGAATATGGAGCCCATATCATATGGCTTACTATTCAGTAATAGAAGCAGTTACAAAAATTGCAGCTATGGGTGGAGATTATAGAAAGGCTAGACTTACACTTCAAGAATATTTTGAAAAGCTAGGGAATAATCCAGAAAGATGGGGTAAACCATTTGCAGCATTACTTGGAGCTTACCAAGTACAAATGGATTTAGGAATTCCAGCTATAGGTGGTAAAGACTCAATGTCAGGAAGTTTTGGAGATATAGATGTACCACCATCATTAGTAGCTTTTGCAGTAGGAGTAGAAAAGGCAGCTAAAGTAATATCACCAGAATTAAAAGAAATAGGATCTAAGGTTGTATTTTTAACAGCAAAAAGAAACGAAGATATGACATTAGATATGGATATATACAAAAACAATTTAGAAAGATTATATGACTTAATATCAGAAGGTAAGGTTATTTCAGCAGCATCAATTAAGTTTGGTGGAGTTTCTGAAGCAATTACTAAAATGACTTTAGGAAACAGAATAGGGGTAGAACTAGAAAACTTAACTAAGGAAGAGTTGTTTGGATTAAATTACGGTAGCTTAATATTAGAAGTTAAAAAGGAATTAGAAGTTGAAGATATATTAAAAGGATGCGCTTATAAGGTAATAGGTAATACAGTAGAAAATGGGGCAATTACATTAAAAAAATATGATGTTAAATTTGAAGTAGAAATATTAGAAAAAGTATTAGAAGAAAAATTATCTTCAGTATTTAAAATAAAAACAGATGATAAATCAGAAAAGGTAGAAGAGAAACTTTATACTAATGAAACAGTTAAATCATCAAAAGTAAAGGTTGCAAAGCCAAGAGTGTTTATACCGGTATTCCCAGGTACAAACTGTGAATATGATTGCGCTAGAGCATTTAGAAATGAGGGAGCTGAAGTTTCAGAAGTAGTATTAAGAAATATGAATAAAGAAGCTTTACAAGAATCTATTTTAGAAATGGAAAAGACAATAAGAGAAAGTCAAATAATTATGTTACCTGGAGGATTTTCAGCTGGAGATGAGCCAGATGGATCAGGTAAATTTATAGCAACAGTATTTAGAAATGAAAGAATTAAAGATGCAGTAATGGATTTATTAAAAAATAGAGATGGATTAATCTTAGGTATTTGTAATGGCTTCCAAGCTTTAATTAAACTAGGATTAGTTCCATACGGTGAAATAGTTGATATAGAAGAAGATATGGCAACATTAACTTATAACGAAATAAATAGACATATGAGTTCAATTATAAGAACAAAGGTAACTTCAAATAAGTCACCATGGTTTAGTGAAGTAACTCCAGGAGATATTCACTCAGTAGCAATTTCACATGGAGAAGGAAGATTTGTAGCTCCAGAAAAACTATTAAATGAATTAAGAGAAAATGGACAAATAGCAACTCAATATGTTGACTTTAATGGTGAAATTTCAATGGATATGCCATTTAATCCAAATGGTTCAATGCTAGGAATAGAAGGTATAACTAGTCCAGATGGAAGAGTATTAGGAAAGATGGGACATTCAGAAAGAATAGGAGATAACCTATATAAAAATATCCCAGGAGAATTTGATCAAAAGATATTCAGAGCAGGGGTAAATTACTTTAAGTAAGATTCTAAATCTATGATTTAGCCAATCGAACTTACTCCTCAGAGCGTATGCGAAGAGGAGCTACATTTTAAAGGAGCTATTATTTGGTTAGCTGAACTTGCTTCTCTGAACATATGTGAAGATGAGGTTCCTTTAAAAAAGAAAAGTGATTTGAACAAATGAGTTTATTGATAAGAATATAAATTGAAAAATAAAGAAGTTTGGAGAGGGCAATAATGCTTCTCCAAACTTATAAGTTAATAAATGTGTATAAGGAGAGATCTTTAATGAAAGTAGCAATATTTTTTGGAAGTAAATCAGACACAGAAGTAATGAAGGGTGCAGCAAACTGCTTAAGAGAGTTTGGAGTTGAATTTAAAGCATATGTTTTATCAGCTCATAGAGTACCAGAAAAATTAACTGAAACTTTAATTGAAGCTGAAAAAGCTGGTTGTGAAGTAGTTATTGCAGGAGCAGGGCTTGCAGCTCATTTACCAGGAGTTATAGCTTCTCAAACTACAATGCCTGTAATTGGTGTTCCAATAAAGGGTGCTGTAGAAGGTATGGATGCATTATTTTCAATAGTACAAATGCCAAAGTCAATTCCAGTTGCAACAGTTGGAATAAACAATAGTTATAATGCAGGAATGTTAGCAGTACAAATGTTAGCTATTAAAGATGAAGTATTAAGAGAAAAGTTAAATCAATTTAGAATAGATATGAAAGCTAAGTTTATTGAAGAAAACGGACAAGGAGTGGATTTATAATGGAAAAATTAGAAATGATGTATGAAGGTAAAGCAAAGAAGATATATGCAACAGATAATGCAGATGAGGTAATAGTTTATTATAAAGATGATGCAACAGCATTTAATGGAGAAAAAAAGGGTGCTATAGAAGATAAGGGTGTTTTAAACAATGCTATAACATCAGTATTATTTGAAATGTTAAATGAAAATGGAATTAAAACTCACTTTATAGAAAAGTTAAATGATAGAGAGCAACTTTGTAAAAAGGTTGAAATAGTACCACTTGAAGTAATAGTAAGAAATGTAGCAGCAGGTTCAATGGCTAAGAGATTAGGATTAGAAGAAGGATTTGCACTTAAGACTACAGTATTTGAATTATCATATAAGGATGATTCACTAGGAGATCCATTAATAAATGATTATCATGCAGTAGGTATTGGAGCAACTACATTTGAAGAGTTAGAAACAATATATGCAATGACTGCTAAAATAAATGATTTATTAAAAGAATTCTTTATAAAGCAAAACATTAGATTAATTGATTTTAAGTTAGAATTTGGAAGATACAATGGAGAAATAGTTTTAGCTGATGAAATTTCACCAGACACTTGTAGATTCTGGGATGCAACTACAGGAGAAAAGTTAGATAAGGATAGATTTAGAAGAGACTTAGGAAATGTTAAGGATGCATACGTAGAAATCTTAAACAGAATGTCTAAGTAATTAACTAAAGGAAATTAATGATTAAGGTTATTAATTTCCTTATATAAGCTTTAAATAAATGAGGGGTGTTTAGAGGTATGAATTCAAACTTAGAGCTAGTTTTAGATCCAAGTAATGATAAATTTAAAGAAGAATGTGGAGTTTTTGGAGTTTACGTTAATAAACCTATGGATGTAGCATCAATGGCTTATTACGGGTTATATGCTCTGCAACATAGAGGTCAAGAAAGTGCTGGTATAGCAGTAGCTAATGGTGAATCTGTAAGTATGCATAAGGGAATGGGGCTTATTACAGAAGCATTTTCACAAGAAGCATTAAATGAATTAAAGGGACATGCTGCTATTGGACATGTTAGATATTCAACATCAGGAGATACAAGAATTGAAAATGCTCAACCACTTTTAAGTAAAACAAAGCTTGGGCCTATAGCTATGGCTCATAATGGGACATTAGTTAATGCTGAGGTTATAAGAGAATTACTTGAGGATGGCGGACATGTATTCCATACTTCAATAGATTCAGAAGTAATTGCTAACTTAATAGCAAGAGGAGCTAAGAAAGGGATAGAAAGAGCAACTTTAGATGCTATTCAAGCAGTAAGAGGATCTTTTGCAATGGTAATATTAACGGAAAATAAGTTAATAGGAGTTAGAGATCCACATGGAATAAGACCATTATGTCTTGGAAAAATGGATGAAGGATATATTTTATCATCAGAAAGTTGTGCTTTAGATGCTATAGGGGCAGAGTTAGTTCGTGATATAGAACCAGGAGAAATTATTGTAATAGATGAAAATGGAATTAATTCATATAGATATTCAGAAAATACTCAATGTCAAACATGTGCGTTTGAATATATATACTTTGCTAGACCAGATTCAACAATAGATGGTGTAGATGTACATGAATCAAGAGTTAAGGCTGGGGAAGAATTATTTAAACAATATCCTATAGATGCAGACTTAGTAGTTGCAGTTCCTGATTCAGGAATACCAGCAGCTATTGGATATGCTAAGGCATCAGGAGTTCCATATGATACAGGGTTTGTTAAAAATAGATATGTAGGAAGAACCTTTATAACTCCTTCTCAAGAAATAAGAGAAAAAGCAGTAGCTGTTAAATTAAATCCATTAAAGGTTAATGTAAAAGGAAAAAGAGTTGTTTTAATAGATGATTCAATAGTTAGAGGAACTACTTCAAAACATTTAGTTGATTCATTAAGAAGAGCAGGAGCTTTAGAAGTACATTTCTTAGTAGCTTCTCCAATAGTTCAATATCCATGTTATTTTGGAATAGATACGCCTTATAGAAGTGAATTAATTGGTTCAAAGAGATCAGTAGAAGAAATAAGAGAAATGATAGGCTGTGATAGCTTAGGATATTTAGGCATGGAAAATATGTATAGATGCTTTGATGAAAACAGTGGATATTGTGTAGGTTGCTTTAATGGAGTATATCCAGTTGCAACACCAATAGAAACATTAAAATAGAATCTGAAAGGTAGGGTTTATTGATGATTACTTACAAAGAAGCCGGAGTTAATATAGAAGAGGGATATAAGTCAGTTAAGCTTATAAAAGAATATGCAAGCAGAACTATGAGTGAATATGTTTTAAATGGGTTAGGAAGCTTTGCAGGAATGGTTGAACTTCCAGAAGGATATAAAAAGCCAGTTTTAGTTTCAGGAACAGATGGTGTTGGAACTAAGCTTGAAATAGCATTTAAAACAAAGAAATATGACACTGTAGGAATAGATTGCGTAGCTATGTGTGTAAATGATATTTTATGCCATGGAGCAAAGCCATTATTCTTTTTAGATTATATAGCTTGTGGAAAATTAGAAGCTGAAGTAGCTGCTGATTTAGTAAAAGGAATATCTGATGGATGTATTCAATCAGATTGTGCATTAGTTGGTGGAGAAACTGCAGAAATGCCAGGTTTTTATAGCGATGGAGAATACGATATGGCTGGGTTTGCAGTAGGTATCGTTGATAAGGATAAGATAATCAATGGAAAAACAATTAAAGAAGGAGATAAGCTTATAGGTATTGCTTCTTCAGGTTTACATTCAAATGGTTATTCATTAGTAAGAAAGCTATTCACTGATTTAAATGAAGATCTAGGTGGAGAAGAAGCTTGGAAAACATTAATAGAACCTACAAAAATATATGTTAAACCAATATTAAAGCTATTAGAAAGCTTTGAAATTAAGGGAATGTCACATGTAACAGGTGGTGGATTTATAGAAAATGTACCAAGAATGTTTAATGGTGAAAACTTTACAGCTGTAATAAATAAAGATAGTTATCCATTACCTTTAGTATTTGAAAAAATAATTGAAAAAGGTGTAGATAAGGATCATATGTACAATACTTTCAACATGGGAATAGGGTTTGTACTTTGTGTAAAGGAAGAAGATGTTGATTCTATTATTAAAGCTTTAATAGAAATGGGTGAAAAAGCTTATGAAATAGGTTATGTAACATCTGGAGGTGAAGGCTGTTGCTTAAAATAGCAGTATTAGCATCAGGTTCAGGATCTAATCTTCAATCAATAATAGATAAAATAGATTATAAAAAAATAAATGCAAAAATTGAAATGGTTATTGGAAGTAAAGAAGGGATTTTTGCATTAGATAGAGCTAAAGCAAATGCCATAGAAACTCATGTAGTTTCAAAAAAAGAATATGGAAATAAAACTTCAGATAGGATTCTTGAGCTAGTAAAAGGAAGAGTAGACTTAATAGTATTAGCAGGTTATCTTTCAATATTAGATGGAGACTTATTAAAGGAGTTTAGTAATAGGATAATAAATATTCATCCATCATTAATACCTTCATTTTGTGGACCAAAGATGTATGGAATAAAGGTTCATGAGGCTGTAGTTAAATCAGGAGTTAAATTTACTGGTTGTACAGTTCATTTTGTAAATGAAGAAGTAGATGGAGGGGCAATAATACTTCAAGAGGTAGTTCCAGTATTCTTTGAGGATTCAGCTGAAGAAGTACAAATGAGAGTATTAGAAAAAGAGCATAAGATATTGCCTATGGCTGTTGATCTTATAAGTAGAAATAAAATAGATATAGTTAATGGTAAAGTTAATATTTTAGATTAAATGGAGGGTTTTTAACATGATTAAAAGAGCTTTAATAAGTGTATTTGATAAAGAAGGAGTATTAGACTTCTCAAATTTCTTAGAATCAAAGGGAGTAGAAATTATATCAACTGGAGGTACTTATAAGCACCTTAAAGAAAATGGAGTAAAAGTTATAGAAGTAAATGAAGTAACTAACTTCCCTGAAATGTTAGATGGAAGAGTTAAGACCCTACATCCAATACTACATGCTGGTATTTTAGCAATTAGAGAAAATGAAGAGCATATGAATACTATAAAGGAAAGAAATATAGAAACTATTGATATGGTAATAGTAAATCTATATCCTTTCTTCCAAAAGGTTAGAGAAGGTTTAAGCTTTGATGAAAAAGTTGAGTTTATAGATATTGGTGGTCCAACAATGCTTAGAGCAGCAGCTAAAAACTTTAAAGATGTTGTAGTTATTTCTGATAAAGAAGATTATAAAGCTGTAATGGAAGAAATGTCAGAAACAGGTGAAGTATCAGTAGCTTTAAGAAAGAAATTAGCAGGAAAAGTATTTAACTTAATGAGTGCTTATGATGCTGCTATTTCAAACTTCTTATTAGGTGATGAAGAATATCCAGAGTATCTTTCAATTTCTTATAAAAAGAAGCAAAGCTTAAGATATGGGGAAAACCCACATCAAAGAGCTGCTTACTATAGTAGTACAGAATTTGATGGAGCTATGAATAGCTTTGATATTTTAAATGGTAAGGAACTTTCATATAACAACATTAAGGATTTAGATATTGCTTGGAAAGTAGTTTGTGAATTTGATGAAGTTGCTTGTTGTGGATTAAAGCATAACACTCCTTGTGGTGTAGCTATTGGTGAATCACCATATGAAGTTTATACAAAGGCTCATGCAGCAGATCCAACATCAATATTTGGTGGAATAGTAGCTGTAAATAGAACTGTAGATAAGGCTACAGCAGAAGAAATGGTTAAAACATTCTTAGAAGTAGTAGCAGCTCCAGATTTTGATGAAGATGCTTTAGAAGTATTAAAAACTAAAAAGAACTTAAGAGTAATTAAATGTAACAATACTCCTAAGGATAAAAAGTTTATGGTAACTGTAGATGGCGGAATATTAGTTCAAGAAGAAGATAACAAATTAGTTGAAGATTTAAAGGTAGTAACTGAAAAATCACCAACAGAATCAGAAATGAGAGAATTAATATTTGGTATGAAGGTAGTTAAATATGTTAAATCAAATGCTATAGTTGCAATAAAAGATGGTGTAGCTGTTGGAATAGGTGGCGGACAAGTTAATAGAATTTGGGCTACTGAAGAGGCATTAGAAAGAGGTAAGGGAGCTACACTATTAGCTTCAGATGCATTCTTCCCATTTAGAGATGTTGTAGATGAATGTGCTAAAAATGGAATAAAAGCAATAATACAACCAGGTGGATCAATGAGAGATGGAGAATCAATAGAAGCTTGTAATGAACATGGAATTGCAATGGTACTTACAGGAGTAAGACATTTTAAACACTAAAATATAAAAAAATAAAAAGGTTATTATCTTAGAAAGGGTTAAATAATTAATCCTTTCTAAGAGGACCTTAATTGTTTTAATAAATTTAAGATGTATATTAGAAAAACTTTAGTTAGGAATTTAAATGATAGCTGTATAGTTTTTAAATTTTAATATGATTAATAATGAATGGGGAATTAAGTATAATTCAATATCCATTATTAATCATTAACTAAACCAATAGTTTTCAACTATTACGTAAGAGGTATATCTATTAACTCTTACATATTAACTTTTACTTATAATTATGGAGGTATTATTAATGAAGTTATTATTAATTGGATCAGGTGGAAGAGAGCATGCTTTAGCGTGGAAGCTTGCTAAAAGTGAAAAGGTTGAAAAGATTTTTGTAGCTCCGGGTAATGGTGGAACTGCAATTGAAAATAAATGTGAAAATATAAATATTACAGATATAAATGAATTGCTTTCATTTGCAAAGGAAAATAATATAGATTTAACCATTGTAGGGCCAGAAGACCCATTAACAAAAGGTGTAGTTGATTTATTTAAAAAGGATGGATTAAAGATATTTGGTCCTGATAAAAGAGGAGCTGAACTTGAGGGAAGCAAAAGTTTTTCTAAAGACTTTATGAAAAAGTACGGTGTTAAAACTGCTGAATATGAAGTTTTTTATGAAGCTATAAAGGCTAAAGAATATCTTGAAGGATGCAGTTACCCAATAGTTATTAAGGCTGATGGATTAGCAGCTGGTAAAGGTGTTGCAATATGTGAAACTAAAGAAGAGGCTACTAGCACTATAGATTCATTTATGATTGATGATATTTTTGCAGGGGCAGGAAATAAAGTAGTTATTGAAGAGTTTTTAGATGGAGTTGAAGCTTCAATTCTTTCTATAACAGATGGAAAGACTATAATACCATTTTTATCAGCTAAGGATCATAAGCAAATATTTGATGGTGGAAAAGGACCTAATACTGGAGGAATGGGAGTATTAGCACCAAATCCATATGTTACAAATGAAGTCCAAAAAGATTTTGAAGAAAATATAATGGCTAATACATTAAAAGGAATAAGAGAAGAAGGCTTTGATTTTAAGGGAATAATTTTCTTTGGGTTAATGATAACTAAAAAAGGAACTTATCTTTTAGAATACAATGTAAGAATGGGAGATCCTGAAACGCAATCAGTTTTATCTTTAATGGAAACGGATTTATTAGAGCTTATTGAAGCTTCATTAGAAGAAAAACTAGAAGAAAAAGAAGTAAAGTGGAAATCAGGAGCTTGCGTTAATGTTGTACTAGCTTCTAAGGGCTATCCAGGAGCATTTGAAAAAGGATATGAAATAAAAATAAATGATGAAGTAAAAGATAAGGTGTTTTTAGCTGGTGCACAGGTTGCAGATGGAGTATTAAGAACATCAGGAGGAAGAGTTTTATCAGTAATAGGAATAGGTGAAACTATAGAAGAAGCAAGAAAAGAAGCTTATAAGAATATAGAAAAAGTTAATTTCGAGGGTAAATATTTTAGAAATGATATAGGTTTAGTTTAATATAAAGGTATTGAGGGTATGCAATTAAATAGCTTAGTATTTATGTTAAGTTATTTTAAGTGAGGGGGCTTAGAATATGGATAATATATGTGTAAAATGTATTACATGTAATAATCTATATTTTTATGATTATTGCAAGATTAAGAGGGCTAATATTAATAATGTAAGACTTCAAAGGGAATGTGGAGATTATATTTTAAAAAAAGAATCTGTAAAAAAAGAAGTTAATAAGCTTTTTGAGAATGGAAAAGAAGAAGTTCAAAAAAATACTAATGGTAAATGCATTAATTGTAAAAATTTGTTTTTTAATAATTTTTGTAAAGTACTTAGGAATAATATAAGCAATGTAAAGTTACAGAGAAATTGTGGTAAATACGAAGAAAAAATTAAAGGTTAGATTTGTCTAATCTTTAATTTTTGTACTTTTATAGAAAAAAATATCGTATTTAGAAGAATATGGTTGACTATACTTTAATTAACTTTTATAATTATATTGTAAATATTTATTACTTAGAAACGTTTATTTAATAATTAGTTTACAAAAGAGTATAAAGGGGGAATTATTTTGAAACAAAAAAAGAACATTAGTAGGAGAAGTTTATCATTTGTTGTTACACTATGTATGGCAACTAGCTTAGTAGCTAATATTTCTACTGAAAACGTTAAGGCTAGAGGAACTAGCAAAGTAACTGTAAATAGAAATGAAAAGTCTATAGTAGTTGGTAACGATTATATGAGTAGAGAATACTCTATTGAAAATGGTAAGGTGAAAACAAAAGTAATAACAAACAATAGAACTGAAGGTGGAAGTACAACTATTTCTCCAGCAATAGGTTCAGAAGATTTTGTAATTAATACAATTGCAAAAGAAAGCAATGAGGATGATATAGTTAATCCTACTCAAATGTTAAGTAGAGAAGGTTGGACTGCAGTAACTCCTAATGGTCAAAATGCAAGTGCTGTTTTAGATGGTAATCCAGATACTAAGTGGGAAGCTAATTCTAAACCAGGAGAATTAATATTTAACTTACAAAGTCCTAAGACGTTTAAATCATTCTCATATCAAGCAAGACAAGATGGGTTTAAAGATAACGGCGGAATATGGGGAATAAATGGTATATTTAAAGGATATGAAGTTTACACTAGTGAAGATGGAGCTAATTGGGAATTAGTTAAATCAGGAGATTTAGATGTAAAGTTATATAATATAGAATCAGAAAATAAATATAATAGATCAAAGCCTGTATATGTAAACTTTGATGAAGAAATAACAACTCAATATTTAAAATTAGTTTGTAAATCACAATTAAATGGACAAGATCACTGGGCAACTGCATCAGAATTTGCTTTATATGAAGATGAAGTAATAGTTCCAGAGAAAGAACAAACTGAAATTAAAGCAAGTGATTTAACTTTAGAAGAAAATGGAATTGTAGAAGAAAGAACTGAAACAGGGTATAAAGTTACTTTTGACTATAAGCCATATACATTAAATGGTGTTGAATGGGATATAGATTATGTAGCAGTTATGAATGATGATGAACATTATATGAGAACATTTATGGAAATAACAGTTCCTGATGCTCAAAAAGCTGATGCAAGAATAGATTATATAGATACTGACCGTTTTGTATTAGGTGAAGATATCTTAGAAGAAGGACTTTGGTCACATCCAGACTTAAAAGATGTATCATCACAATGGATAGGAAAAAATGAATTAATGCTAGGACAACCTATATATGCAAATAGTATGTTCTTTGGTTCAGAATTCCCAGCTGCAGATACAGATGTAGTAAACAATGAAATGCAAATGAGATATTACTCAGGTAAAAACTTTAATCAATTAAAGGCTGATAACCAATTAA
>NZ_JBOFYU010000237.1:0-4807 GCF_051654825.1 Clostridium sp. | reverse complement strand
TTTAGTATTATTAATAAGTGATGGGATTTTAGATATTATGTCATCTCCAAAAACTCGTTGTCCAGTATAAACTGCTCTTAATGAAGGAACTATACACTCAAAGTCTTGTTTTATTATATAGCCCTTAGCTCCTATTTTTAATGCTTTAACTATATATTCATTATCAGAAAAGGTAGTTAAAAGCAGTATTTTTGCATTATTATATTTACTTATTATTTTTTCAGAAGCATCTAAGCCAGTAAGCCCTTCCATTCTAATGTCCATTAATAAAATATCAGGATTTAATTCTTCAAATAATTTTACAGCTTCATGTCCATTATTCCCAATTCCAACAACAGTAATATCATCTTCTACTTCTAGAATTGTTTTAAGGGAAACGCAAACAAGCTTATCATCATCTACAACTAATACACGCATAAAGTTTATTTAACTCCTTATTTATATTTTGGGAATAGAAATAAAAATTCTAAAACCATTATCAATACTAATATTTACATTACCGCCTAAGGCAGTAACCCTATCTTTTATATTTTTTAAACCTATACCATCTTCGCTAGAGAGGTTAATATGGTGTCCATTATCCTTTATTATTAATTGATATAATGCTGGATGTTCATAAAGTGATACCCAAACCTCAGTAGCATTTGAATGCTTTATTATATTTGATAAAGCTTCTTTAGTAATAGTAATAAAGCAATATTTTATATTTTTTTTAGGGGAAGACTCTAAGTTATATTCTAATTTAACATTACAAAAATTAAAGTTATCTATAAGCTTTTGAATTTCAACATTAAGATTTATAGACTCTTCATGCAAATCATGAACACTACTTCTAATACTATCCATTGCTTCAGAAAGTGTATTTTTAATAAGGGTAAGGTTTTCTCTAGTGCTATCATTTTTATTTACAGCTAAAAGAGCTGCAATTTGTAATATACTTCTTGAAAGAAGATGACCAACATTATCATGTATATCTCTAGCTATTCTATTTCTTTCTCTTAATGTGGCTAAATTAATTTCATAATCCTGTTTTTCTAAAAGTTCTTTATTTTTTTCTTCAAATACCATAGATAGCTCTTTAGACTTATCACTTAAATTATAATAATTTTTCTTTATATCTTCTAAAGCTTTAGTACGAGAAGCTAAAACATAGGAGGCTAAAGAATAAGCAATAATTAAAAATAATGAAGACATAGGAATAACTTCAAAATTAATTAAAATAGGAATAATGAAAAATACACAAGGCCACTTTAATTTATAGAAAAATAAGTCATAAAAAATAAGAGGTGAAAAAAATAATAATTCAGCATTAAAAAAGCTAAGTAAAAGAAAAAAGGTAAAGGAATAAATCAATACCTTTAAATTTTCAGTATAGCTTATTAATGAGGTAAATGTTATGGCTATAAGAACTAATACAACCTTATGATAATTATCTATATAAGGAATATAAGTTATAAAGCACATAATAAAAAGAATAAATTTATCAATTAAAGTATTCATAAAATCAACCTTTATCTTAATTTATTTGGCAATATATACTAATTTTATCATTTGAAGATAAATGTAACAACAATCCTAGTACATTTATTCATATCAATATGAAATAGATAATTTTATAATGTTATATTTGTCATAAGCATTAAGGAGTTTAATCACTTACTAATGAAGGGTTAGTTTAATATAATTTAAGTATAAGATATGTTGAGATTAAAAAATAAAGATTAATAAATTAATTGGAGGAAGGTTATGATTATTAAAGTTGAAAATTTAGTTAAAAGATATGGGGATCTAGTAGCTGTTGACCATTTAAATTTAGAAATACAAGAAGGAGAAGTATTTGGTCTTTTAGGGCCTAATGGTTCAGGAAAAACTACCGCAATTAATTGTATCTTATCTTTACTTAAATATGATAAAGGATCAATTGAGATTTATGGAAAGACTATGAAGCCAGAGGCTTATGATATTAAGAAGGATATTGGTGTAATATTACAAAATGTAGCTGTATTTGAAGAGCTAAATGTATATGAAAATATAGATTATTTCTGTGGGCTTTACATTAAAAATAAAAAAGAAAGAAAAAAGCTTGTAGATGAAGCTATAAACTTTGTTGGACTTTCAGATTACAGAAAGTTTTATCCTAAGAAGTTAAGTGGAGGATTACTTAGAAGGTTAAATATAGCTTGTGGAATATCACATAAACCAAAGTTAATTATTTTAGATGAGCCAACAGTTGCAGTAGATCCACAAAGTAGAAATAATATCCTAGAAGGAATACAAAAGCTTAATAAGCAGGGAGTTACTATAGTTTATACATCTCACTATATGGAAGAGGTAGAGCAAATTTGTACTAGGATTGCAATTATGGATAAAGGAAAGATTATAGCAACAGGAAGTAATGAAGAATTAAAGTCAATGATAAACTGTGGAGAAAAAATAACGGTAGAAGTATTTAATATAGATAGAGAAATTATAAGTGATATTAAAAATTTACCTGGTGTAGCAAGTGTAAATTATAATGATAACTATCTTACAATTAAGTCTAGCAAGGGCAAAAATAACTTAGTCCTTTTAATAGATTATTTAAAAGACAAAAATGTACATGTAGGAAAAATTTATTCAGAACCGCCTACATTAAATGATGTATTTTTAGAAATTACAGGTAAGGAACTGAGAGATTAGGAGGGGTTTTATGTTTTTTCATAATTATAAATATAGGATTAAATGCATAATAAGAGACAAGCAGATGATGTTTTGGAGTTTTTTCTTTCCAGTAATATTAGCAACATTATTTAACTTAGCCTTTACTAATCTTGCTAGTGCTGATAAGTTTTCATCAATAGATATAGCTATAGTTGAAGAGGGAAACTATGATGAAAAAGATAAATTTCTAGAAATAATAAGCTCAGTTTCAGGGGATGTGGATAATGAGAAATTATTTGATATAGATTATAAAAATAAGGATGAAGCAGGAAAGCTTTTAGAAGACGATAAAATTCAGGGATATATATTTTTTGATGATGAAATAAATGTAGTAGTAAAAAAATCAGGTATAAATCAAACGATATTAAAAAGCTTTGTAGAAGAATATGTTCAAACCTCTTCTACAATTAAGAGGATAATAAAAGAAAATCCAGGGGCAATGCAAAAGGATTTAAAGAGTATTTTTGAAAATAAGAACTTTATAGAGGATGTAAGGATTAGTAATGTAGAACCAGATATAACAGCAAATTATTTTTATGCATTAATAGCAATGGCATGTTTTTATGGAAGTTTTTTGGGAGTAAAGGAAGTTTTATTTATACAAGCTAATCAATCAGCAGAAGCAACAAGGGTAAATATGGCACCTACTAATAAGTTAAAGATATTTTTAGCGTCTATGTCAGCAGCAATAACTATTCAGTTTTTAGCAATAATGTTTTTAATGTCATATTTATTATTTATATTAAATGTAAGCTTTGGAGATAGGAGTTTATATATATTTATAACTTGTGTAGTTGGTAGTATTGCAGGAGTAACCTTTGGAACTTTTGTTGGAGCTATAACTAAAAAAAGTGAGGGAACAAAAATAGGTATTTTAGTTGGTATAACAATGGTGCTTTCATTTTTATCTGGATTAATGGTTCATAAAGTAAAGTATATAGTTAATACAAACGCTCCTATTTTAGCATATTTAAATCCTGTAAATTTAATATCAGATTCTTTTTATTCATTATATTTTTATGATACATTAGATAAATTTTATATGAATATGGGATTACTTTGTGGATTTATAATTATTTTTAGTAGTGTTACCTACTTGATTTTAAGGAGGCAAAAATATGCAAGTTTATAAAGCATTTTTTAAAATAATAAAGAAAAACTTATCTCAAATAATGATTTATGTAACAATATTTTTGTTTTTCGCAATATCATTAGGAAACTTAGGGGGAAACCCTACAGAAACAGATTTCAATGAAACAAAGGTAAATGTGGCATTTATAAATGAAGATGAAAATACAGATTTTATAAAGGGATTTGAAGAGTATATAGGTGAAAATTCAAATATAGTAGAAATAGAAGATGAAAGAGAAAAGCTTCAAGATGCTATATATTATCAAACAGTAAGCTATATTATAAGAGTTCCTAAGGGATTTACAGAAATGTTTATAAATCAGGATAAGGATGTAGATCTTGAAATAATAACAGAACCTAATTCAGTAAACAAGGTTTATATGGATAGTGTTGTGAATAAGTATCTAAACACTGTTAAAAAATATATAAGAACTGTGGAAAACTTATCTCAAAGCCAATTAACTAAGTATGTAAGTGAAGATTTAAAAGAAGATGTAAAAGTTCAGCTCACACAAAATAATGATAAGTTTATAAATACAATGAGGTTAAAAAATTATTATAATTATTTATCTTATTCAACCTTTGCAATACTAATATTAGGTATATCATCAGTAATGTTAGTATTTAATAATAAAGATTTAAAAATGAGAAATTACTCTTCGTCACTAAAACTTAGAAGCTTTAATTTTCAAATGATACTTGGAAATATAACCTTTGCAATAGCTGTATGGGTAGTAATGGTGTTAGCAAGTTTTATAATGTGTGGAAAGTATATGTTAACTATGACAGGAGCATTATTCTTATTGAATTCCTTTATATTTACTATAGCTGCATTAAGCATAGGATTTTTAATATCTAATTTAGTAAGTAGTAGAAATGCAATGTCAGCAGCGGCAAATGTTGTTTCACTTGGATGTTGTTTTTTAAGTGGAGTATTTGTACCACAAGAATTATTAGGAGACACAGTGCTTAAGAT
>NZ_JBOFYU010000236.1:0-3740 GCF_051654825.1 Clostridium sp. | reverse complement strand
AAATTAGAATCGATAAAGTCTTTAGCATTTCCATATAAATCTGGCATTTTATGATTTTTTGCATCATAATAAAATCTTTTAACAAATTCGACGCATTGCCACTTATAGCCATAGTAATATCCATCATTACTATAATTTTCTCCAAAGGTATCTGTAAAAATCAATCCATTATAATAAACCGGTACATTCTTATAGCTATCTACAGCTTTTCCTATATAAGTTTGTTTGGATGAAAAATAAAAAATTCCTATAGTAAAGGAAATAATAATTGTTGATATAAAAATTACAAATGATTTTTTATTCATAGGCACTCCTTTTAATATTTAAATCATAGGATGTTTTAAAAATATGATGATAGTATATAAAAAATGCAATTTTAATAAATAAAATTCTATGAACAATAAATTAGATATATTAAATAAAAGACATAAATGGAGGGAATAACTATTTAGTAATAAATATATTAATTTTAGTAATAATATTAATAATCAAGAGTATATATAGAGAGAAGGCTAAATTGACATATTAAAATTAACATATTTAAAGTTAGTAATCATATAGATTCAACGACATATTATTATTTATTAAAAAGGGAGGAGAAATTATGGCACGCTTTACATTACCAAGAGACATATATCATGGAGATGGAGCATTAGAAACTTTAAAAACACTAAAGGGAAAAAAGGCTTTTGTAGTAGTAGGTGGAGGATCAATGAAAAAATTTGGTTTTCTACAAAAGGTTGAAGATTATTTAAAAGAAGCTGGAATGGAAGTAGAATTATTTGAAGGGGTTGAGCCAGACCCATCAGTAGAAACAGTTATGAAGGGTGCAGAGACTATGAGGAAATCTAATCCAGATTGGATTATAGCAATGGGGGGAGGTTCTCCTATAGATGCAGCTAAGGCAATGTGGATATTCTATGAATACCCAGATTTTACTTTTGAAAAGGCTATAGTTCCATTTGGATTACCTGAGTTAAGACAAAAAGCTAAATTTGTAGCAATTCCATCTACTAGTGGAACAGCTACAGAAGTTACAGCATTTTCAGTAATTACAGATTATAAGGCAAAAATAAAATATCCTTTAGCCGATTTTAATATAACACCTGATATAGCAATAGTTGACCCAGAGTTAGCTCAAACTATGCCGGAAAAATTAGTTGCTCATACAGGAATGGATGCTTTAACTCATGCAATAGAAGCATACACAGCATCACTAAGGTCAAATTTTACAGATCCATTAGCAATGAAAGCTATAGAAATGGTAAAAGAAAATTTAATTAACTCATTTAATGGTGACAAAGAATCTAGAAATTTAATGCATGAAGCTCAATGCTTAGCAGGTATGGCCTTTTCTAATGCATTACTAGGTATAGTGCATTCTATGGCACATAAAACAGGAGCTGTATTCCATATACCACATGGTTGTGCAAATGCTATATTCTTACCTTATGTTATTGCATATAATAGAACAAAGTGTGAAGAAAGATATTCAGATATTGCAAAGGTATTAAAGCTAAGTGGAAATACAAATGCAGAATTGACGGATTCATTAATAGAAATGATTAATAATTTAAATACAGAGCTTAAAATTCCACATACACTAAAAGAATATGGTGTAAAAGAAGATGACTTTAATGCAAACTTAGAATTTGTTTCACATAATGCAGTTTTAGATGCATGTACAGGATCTAATCCAAGAGAAATTGATGATGAAACAATGGCTAAGTTATTTAAATGTACTTATGACGGAAGTAAGGTTGATTTTTAAATAATATAAAGATAAAAAAATAGGATGTTGTAGAAGAAATTTTCTACAACATCCTTTCTTATTTAAAAGTATTAAGGGCAGTGACAAAAAATATTATTCAAATTTTGTTTTAATTTTTTTAATTACAGCATCAGATTTTTTTACTAAATCAGATACTCCTAATCTAACTATTGTTTTACCAGCGAATCTTTCTTCGCCTTTTATAGATATATCGTTAGTTAATATTACGCAACATGCTTCCTTTATGTCATTTTCTTTTAATTGATTTTCAATTCCAGCTCCACCTTGGGTTTCAACCATAACTTCAACACCAAATTTTTTACCTGATAAAACTAATGATTCAGCTGCCATATAAGTATGTGCAACCCCTGATGGACATGCAGTAACTGCTACTATTTTCATATAAAACCCTCCCACAAATATGTTTATTTATAAATTATTTTTTCTTTTTACTAATTCTTTAGCATACATTTATTGTACAAGGAATTGTAAAAACATTATAGATAGATAATTTGTAATATTTTTTTGCGAAAGTTGAAACTACCAAATAAATACATAAGAGAATAACCTTAAGAAGATAAAAAGAGTGAGAATAGATATAAATATCAGGGGGAGTAATTATGTATCCAATTAAATTTGAAAACTTATATTACAAAAAGATATGGGGAGGACGAGACTTTGAAGAGTTTAGAGACAATCTACCTGAAGGAGATATAGGAGAAACTTGGGATATAGCTTGCCATCCAAATGGAATAGGAATTGTTGAAAATGGTGATTATGTAGGAGAAAGATTTGATAATTTAATAAAAATCCTTGGGCATAGTTTAGTTGGAGAAAAGATAACTTTAGAAAAGCTACCTTTATTAATAAAGCTTATAAATTCAAAGGAAAAATTATCAGTACAAGTTCACCCAGGAGATGAGTATGCAGCTAAGCATGAAGGTGACTATGGTAAAACAGAAGCTTGGTATGTAATGGATGCAAAGCCTGAAGCATGCTTAATAGTTGGAACAAAGGAGTGTTCAAAGGAAGAATTTAAAGAGGGAATAAAAAGAGGAAAAGTTGAAGATTATTTAAATAAAATTGAAGTAAAAAAAGGTGATGCTTTTTTAATTAATAGTGGGTTAGTACATGCTATATGTGAAGGGGTTATAATAGCTGAAATTCAGCAAAATAGCGATGTTACATATAGGGTATATGATTATGGAAGACCTAGAGAAATGCATATAAATAAGGCTTTAGATGTAATAGATTTTAACTTAACATGTGAAAATCTTTCTTTAAATAAGGAAGAAAACCATAATGGATATAAAACTTCATTATTATGTGAAAATCAATATTTTGGAATTGAAAAAATAAGTGTAAATAATAGTTTTAAAGATAAAAGTAATAGTGATAGATTTCATATGATAACTTGTGTTGATGGAGATGGAGAAATAGTAGGAAATGGATTTAATAAAGAAAAAATAAAAAAGGGTGATAGCTATTTAATACCTGCATATTTAGGAGATTATGAAATAAAGGGTGAGTTAGTTCTATTGAAGAGTTATCCAGTAATTTAAGGTTAAGTAGTTAATTAAATTATTAAAGAGGCTGTATTAAAACAAAAGCACTAAGAAAGATTGTTTATGTAAAAGATTCATATAATTTATCTTAGTTAAAAGGTTAGTTTAATACAGTCTTTTATTGTAAATAATTGTGGAATTAAATTACATATAAATATATAATTATTAATGGAAAAGATTACATAATTTACTAAAAGTTTAGAGGAACCATTAAATTTAATAAAAATTTATATATGACTTTTAAAATTTGGAAAAAAATATTACGAAATATATATCTTATCTCCTAGATTTTACTAGAGTATCATAGAGTCATGGGAGGTGAGCACCAGGGGGAGAAATATTTGATAACGGCAAGAATGATAAAAATAATAGATTTACTAAAGGTTAACAAAGAAAATTCATAT
>NZ_JBOFYU010000235.1:0-9579 GCF_051654825.1 Clostridium sp. | reverse complement strand
GATTTATATAATGCCAGCATTACAGTACTCCAAGTTCAATGCTTTGCATTAGTAGCTGTTTTTATTACAGTTGAATTTATAATGAAAAGATCTTTAAGAAATAAAGAGAGTAGTGAATCTAATATTCACTCATAAAATTTAAGGACTTACTTTTAAAAAGGTAAGTCCTTTTTTTATCTCTATGTTGCTTTATAAAGTACTATTTTACAAATAACTATGAGTTCTCCTATGAATAATAATGATAAAAAGTAAATACTAGGATATATTCTGTAAATATGATATTATTTGTAATATATGTTAAATTAATTTATTTGGAGGATATAAATGAAGACTGTAAAAATATTATTAACGGCTATGTTACTTTTATCCTTTGTTGGATGTAGCAATAATTCAAAAACATCAGAAGCAGAATCACTTATCTATCCCCCTGTAGAAGGGTATGTTTACAATGAATCTTCTAAAAAATATATCAATACAAATAATGATATATGGTATGTAAGAGAAAATGATCAAAATGTAATCCCAGCAGAACAATATATTGATGCTGGAATTATTGAAAACACTGATGATTTTATTATAGAAAATAGGAGCACTGATGTGTGGGAGCTAACTGAAATAAAAGAAGTAATTGTAGAATCTGGCAATACCTTTCTTAGCTTATCAGATGAAGGTCTTAATACTCATTACAGAATGGACAAGGGATGGTATTATCAGCAAGTAAAAGAGCTGAATAATATAGATAACATAAATATTATTCAGTGGCGTGAGCCTTTTAAAATACCTATATACGTAGATTCAAAATTATAGCACTAGTTGTACTTAACAAAACAATTTGTTTCACTTTGAATATATTATTTTTAATAAAGGATAACATCATTTTATTAGTTAATGATGCTATCCTTTTTTGATGTTTTAAGATCTTATAATTTTTTTAAAAATTTATGGAACTATTTTACCATTATTTATATCTAATTGTTAGAATGTGGGAGAGAATTTGAATGTACTTAGTTTTTCAAAAATATTTACAAAAAGAGAATCCAAAATAGAATTAGCTAAAAAAAAAAGTGAGGAGGCTTTTATATCTTTAATAGATGAAAATATGACATCATTTTATAGGGTAGCCAAAGGTATTTTATCATCAGAGCAAGACATTCCAGTATGTTTAGAGATAGTATCGATGCTAATAAAATAAGTGAGTTCGAATCATTTATAAACAAAAAGTGTATAAATAAGAAATTTAAAAGTAAGATTTATTAGCACCATTGCATTTAAAATAGAACTACTTAAAAATTTTTTATTTGTAAATTATTGTTTATATATGGATTTTATAAGTAATTTAATATATAATTGCTGATTAATTGTATCATATTGGCAGTATTAAGAAGGTAAAGATTAATAAATTCTAAGTTGATACATGTAGATAAATTCTGTTAATAATTATCATCAAAGAAAAACTATTGCATATAATTTTAATATAATGTAGAATAAAATGGAAAAATAAATAGGCAAATCTAGGGAAATCTAGAGACGCAAAGCTATAGGGGCTAATGTTTAACAACTATGCCAGCCAGTTGCCAAAGAGTGTTTTACTTTTTGTTTAAAAGGATTTATTTCTTTTGTTTAGAAGAATTTTTTCTTTTATTTTGTATGCAAGCTACTCTTTTTGAGTAGCTTTTTTTATTACATGACAAAGGTTCATACTTTAGGCAAAACAAAATTTAAGAAAGAGGGTAGTAATAATGCCAAAAAAGTTAATAGCTAAAATCTTATTGATAGCTGTTATGAGTTCAAACTTTAGTACAGGGGTATTTGCAAGTGTGAACAATAATATTATCAATAAGGATAGCACAGAAAATTTAAAAATCTACAGAAAGACAAGCCTTTCACCAGGGGAAGAAGGGAAAAAGTTTAATATTCCCTTCCATAGTAATGAACCATTAGGAATTGAAATATTAGAGGAAACAGAAGTTGAAATACTAATTGAAGGTGAAGATTTATATGGAAGTGCAAACGTAAATCTCCATGATGTAGACAATCTAAGAGGAATTCAAAGAGTTAATGTAGGAGAAAAAACAACAGTAAAGATACCTAGAAAAGGACAATTATATTTAGATGTAGCTGGGGTTAAATTAAAATCTGATAATCCAAG
The DNA here is from genome assembly GCF_051654825.1 of Clostridium sp. GTDB lineage: Bacteria > Bacillota > Clostridia > Clostridiales > Clostridiaceae > Clostridium. The sequence continues at coordinate 7,430 of NZ_JBOFYU010000235.1, read as the reverse complement.
TGATGACTTTTCATTTGATGTAAAGTTAAAACTAAATGGACAAGATTATGAGGTTAGTCCAATATTTGATATAAGGAAAAATAAAATATCAGATAAAGTAATTTTAGACCCAGAAGAATTTAAATCAAAGGCATTTAGTGATGATAATAAAGAAGATAGTGCCATACTAATCAGTGAAAATACAAGAGTTCACATTCCAGTATCTAAATATTTACCAGCACATTTTGATCCTCAAATATCAGCAGAGGCTCATGAAGCAGTTGTAACTAACTTTAATAAATGGTCAGGATTAGATGAAAATAATGATAATCCATTAAATAGACCAAGAGAAAATTTTGTACTTACAAGTGCAAGAAATGAGCAAGGTGGATTTATGTCTGCAGGCGGAACTATGCTAGACACACACACTAAAAATATTCATACATATTTAGGTAGACCAAAGTTAGATGCAATATGGGGAATGTATCATGAATATGGACATTTATATGAACAAGGTTGGGGATTTGGAGAGTATTGGAATAACATGTTTGCAAATGCTTTAAGACGTATAGATCTAGATAACCCAGAATGGGCTTGGATTTATGGGAATGAGAGCTCAGGATATGAAAGCAATTCTCTATTACCATCATATGAGAAATATTTAACTACAGGAGAAACAGGAAGCATTCATCCAATGTACTTCTTCTTAAGTTTTATAGATCATATGGATAGCGAGTTTATGGCAGAACTATCTACATACTGGAGAGAAAACCAATTAAGTTATTATGGATGGGATTATGTTGCTTATTTCATAGCTAAGGAATATAAATTAAATGTAATACCATACATAGAAGCTACAGGAGAATTAGGATATTCAGTTGTTAATAAAGATGCAATTGATGAAATAATCGCAAGTTCAGATAGATTGTTTATGTATATGCCAGAGGATGAAAGATTTGATGAAGTAAGAAATATATCAATACAACCAACAATAAAAAGTATATATTCAGGCAAAAATAGAGTTTTAAAGGGTATGAGTAATCCTAACGCAGACATTATAGTAACTGTTGAAGGAAATGAATACAAATCTAAGGCAAATGAAACTGGAAAATTTGAAGTTACTATAACTGAGGACGTAAGTATTGATTCTGATATTACTATAACTTCAAAAGAAGAAGGTAAAAAAGTAAGCTTTAACAAAAAAGTAACTGTTGAAGATAAAAACACATCAATTTCATTTAGAGGATTTAAAAGTGAAGAATTCTTATCATTGGATTTTGATAGAGAAAATAAAAAGTTTAAAGCGATTTCAAGTGGGAATATTGCAAATAAATTCTGCTCCGGAAACTATATAAAAATTGAGCAATACAATAAAAAAGGAACTCTCAAAAATAGATTTACAGTAAATGCAAATGGTACTGCAGATGAGGTTGCAGCGAAACTTAATGAAACTTCCTATACTGAAGGTGATTATATAAAACTATATCATCAAGAGCAGCAAGGAAGATTAATAATAAATGGAGAAGTGTTAAATGCACCATATTACCTTGATACTGGTGTAAGAAACATGAATTTAAATAATACTTACTTCTATATCTTAGATGGAAATTTAGTTTACTCAGAAAATATTTTAGATCTAGAAGAAAATAGAGATGACTTAAATGAATTAATTGAAAGCAGCTCCTATAATGAAGAGTTATATACTAAGACAACATTTGCAAATTATCAAAATGCATTAAATATAGCAAAGTCAATAGTTAATGATGAAACTGTTAGTGATGAAGAAATAGCTGCCACATATGGAATTTTAGAAAGCGCAATAAAGAATTTAAGAAAGAAAAACATAGTTGAATTTAAAGGCTACAACAATAATAAGTTTTTAACACTTAAATTTGATACAGACAATAAAAAAATATTAGCTGAAACAACTGGTGAACAGGTACATCCTTTCCACGGGAGTTATGTGTATGGGCAAGTTAAGCATTATGATAAAAAAGGGAACGAAAAGGGAGTATACTCAGTTAGAGCTAACGAAACAGGAGAGAAGATAGCCACTGAGTTAAACAACCTTCAATATTCAGAAGGGGATTATTTAAAGTTCTATCATAGAGAGCAAAATGGTAGATTAGTTGTTAATGGATACGTAACTAATACACCAGCTAATTTAGAAAACGGGGTAGGTAACTTAAACTTAGAGAATTCATTATTCTACTTAAATGGGGAAAGTTTTGAGTACTCAGATTCACAACTAGATTTATCAGCAAATAAAGATGATTTAATAGCAAAGGTAGCAGATGCTAAGAAGATAGATTCTACAAACTATACAGTATCATCTTTTGAGAATTTACAAAATGCTATAAGTAATGCTGAAGCTTTAATAAGTTCTACTAATGTTTTAGAAGAAGAAATAGTATTAGAAATAGAAAATTTAACTAGAGCAATTGAGGAATTAAGAGAAGTAAATAAAATAGACTTTATGGGATATAACAATGAAACATTCCTACAGCTAGAGTTTGATAATGTAAATAAAAAGTTTATTGCAAAATCTAATGGAAAAATGATTCACCCATATCAATATTCAAGAGAATATGCAAAAATAGAACACTTTAATAAAAAGGGTGAACTAAAAGGTTCATATAGTGCATTTGCAAATAAAACAGCAGATGAAATGGCAGAGGGATTAAATCAAGCTAATTTTGTAGATGGGGATTATATTAAAATATCTCATTTAGAGCAGAATGGAAGACTTAAAATTAATGGATACGTTGAGGATGCTCCACAAGATTTAAGCCAAGGGGCATTAGGGTTAGACTTAAATAAATCTTATTTCTATTTTGAAGGAGAAAGCTTAAGATATTCAAGTACTCAACTAGATTTATCAGCAGATAAAAGTGGATTAGTTTCAAAAATTGAAGAAGCTAAAAAAATAACTGGAGATAACTATACAAAAGAAAGCTACAAAAATCTTTTAACAGCAATAGCAAAAGGGGATGAATTAGTTAATACGCCAAACCTTTTTGAAGAAGAAATAGCTAAAGAAATTGAAAATATTCAAAATGCAATTGAAGCTTTAAGAGAATTAAATGAGATTATATTTAAAGGATATAACAACAATGAGTTCTTAAAGGTATCATTTGATTCAGAGACAAAGCAATTAAAGGCAGTATCAAATGGTCAAGCTGCTAACCCATATATGGGAGGGAAATATGCTGAAATAACTCATCATGACAAAAAGGGAAATGTAAAAGGAAGATATTCATTAAATGGTGGACAAACAGCAAATGAACTAGCTAACCAAATAAATAACTTAGAGTATGCAGATGGAGATTTTATAAAGCTTTATCATGCTGAAAAAAATCACAGGTTAGTTATAAAGGGGTATGTAGAAAATTCACCATATGATTTAAGTACTGGTGCAGTTAACTTAGATTTAAATAATTCATTATTCTATTTAAATGGTGAAAGCTTAGAATACTCAATTAAACAACTTGATTTATCAGCAAACAAGGAAGCTTTATTTACAAAGATTGAAGAAGCTAAGAAATTAGATGGAAGTAAATATACTAAAGTCTCTTTTGAAAATCTACAAGATGTAATAGCTAATGCTGAAGTCCTTGTAAATCAAAGTAATTTATATGAAGAAGAAATAGTGGAAGAAATATTAAAAATAACTAAAGCAATAGAAAACCTAAAGGAAGTAAATAAAATTAACTTCATGGGTTACAATAATGAAATTTTCTTAAGTGTAGAGTTTGATAACATTAACAAGAGATTTATAGCAACATCTAATGGTAAAATGGTTCATCCATACCAATACTCAAAAGAATATGCTAAAATAGTGCATTTTGACCAAAAAGGTAATGTTAAAGGTGAGTATAAAGCAATTGCTAATCAAACAGCAGATGAAATGGCAAATGGTTTAAATAATGCAACATTTATTGATGGTGATTACATTAAAATATCTCATTTAGAGCAAAATTCAAGGCTAAGAATAAATGGATACGTTAAAGATGCACCATATGACTTAAGTGAAGGTGGATATGGGTTAGATTTAGGGAATTCATATTTCTACTTTGATGGTGAAAGCTTAAGATTCTCAAATTCTCAATTAGATTTATCAGCTGATAAAAGTGAATTAATTTCAAAAGTTGCTGAAGTTAAGGCAATTGGAAGTGAAAATTACACTAAGGGATCTTATAGAATCCTTCAAGAGGCTATAAATAATGCTGAATTAATAATATCACAAACAAATATATATGAAGCTGAGATTTCTTCAGAAATAATAAAACTTAACGAAGCAGTTGAAAATCTTAAAGAAGTTAACGTTATAGAGTTCAAAGGATTTAATAATGAAGTATTTATGCGTTTAGAATTTGATAGTAATAATAAGAGATTTATTGCAACATCTAACGGAAATACAATTCATCCATATCATTATTCAAGAGAGTATGCTAGAGTTGAGCACTATGATAAAAATGGAGTTTTAAAAGGAAGCTTCAATGCTTATGCAAATGGTACCGCTGATGAAATGGCAAATGGATTAAATAATTCTTCATATGAAGAAGGAGATTATATTAAGTTCTATCACTTAGAGCAAGGAAATAGACTTGCTATTAAGGGTTATATAAATAACTTTAATGGAGATATAACAAATGGAGTTGGAAATCTAGATTTAAATAATAGTAAATTTAATTTAGATGATGAAAGCTTAACTTATATTAATTAAAAATATAAGATTATAATGTGCTAAAAAATTGCAATTATTAAAGATAATTCTATATGTGTACACTATATCAACAAAAATATACTAAATGTTAGTGACTAATCTAGTTTAATATTTTAGGCGGTATTTAAAATGACTAAAAATAAAATGATAACCCTAATTTGCATAATAGTTATATCTTTTTTAATTATAATGAAAATTATAGGTAGCCCAACTCTACATGAGGATACTTCTCCAAATAATAAAAACATAATTATATTTAAGGATAAAGGAAGCTTTTTATTTGGTGACTCTAATTTACTTATTATTGCAAAAAAGAAGAGAGAGATCTCTCCTTTAAAAACTCTAAAATATGAAACAAGTATTTCTAATGACGGTAAAAGTTTAAGCTCTAATAACTTATCTATTTCTTGGGTAGATGAGGATACTGCTATTGTTACACTTATTGGAGAAACTGACTTAAATGAAAAAATTAAATTTACATTTGATGCTGACATTTCATATGAAGTGCTCCAGCCATAAAATTAAGGAGGTGTTAATTCACCTCCTTTTATTTTTTAATTATATCTTTAAATTATTAACATGAGTAATTTTACTAATATTAAAAGTAATTAAAATTAGCATTCTATAAGTCTAAGTTTACTCAAAATAATAATACACATAAGCTATAAAACTTAATAAAATTATGCATATTTTAGTGCAAAACCCAATATACCTTAACAGTACAAATAAAATGTAACAGTAAAAAATAAGGGGGATATTTTATGGCAATAGTAAATTTCAGAGTGGATGGTAGGTTAATTCATGGACAAGTAGCTTTAGCCTGGTCAAGGAGTACTAACCCTAATCATATTATCGTTGCAAACGATATGGTAGCTGAAAGTCCACAACAACAAGCAATTTTGAGATTGGCTGCACCAAAACAAGTAAGGCTATCAATGCAACCAATAGACAAGGTAATTGCATACTTAAATAGGGGACTTGCAGAGAATGAAAATGTATTTTTATTAGTAAAGGATGTTGTTGATGCAAATAGACTTTATGAAGGTGGCTTAAAACATAAGGATTTAAACATAGGAAATATGACACATAAACCAAATGCTACAAAATTAAGTGATAAATTATTCGTAACTGATTTAGAATTAGAAGCTTTAAACAGTATGTTAGATAAAAATATCAATTGCTATTTTCAAATGTTACCAACAGATGCAAAGCAAGATATTAGACCTTTAGTAAAAAATAGATAATATATAAAAAATAGTAGGAGGAAAAGTTTATGGGATTATCAATTTTACAATGTCTATTGCTTTCAATATGGGCATTTATAAGTATATCTGAAATGCTATCCACATACCTTGGGTTATGGCATAGACCATTAATTGCAGGATTTGGAGCTGGACTTATTTTAGGAGATATTAGTACAGGATTATTTGTTGGTGCAACTTTAGAAATGATTTCTTTAGGAGTACATTCATATGGGGGCGCTGTTATCCCAGATTATACAACTGGAGCTATCCTTGGAGTTGTGTTTGGTTCATTAACTGGAAACCCAGAAACAGGTATAGCTATAGGTGTTCCAATAGCCTTACTTGGATCATACTTAGATGTTTTAGCTAGATTATCAACAGGAGTATGTGCACATAAAGCTGATAAACATGCAGCAAATGCAAACTTAAAAGGAATGTGGGGCTGGCATTTATTTGGTTTAGTACCCTGGGGACTATCAAGAGCATTACCAGTATTTATAGGTTCATATTTTGGAGCAGAAGTTGCTACAGCATTTATAGATAAAGTACCTGCTTGGTTAACTAATGGATTTTCAGCAGCAGGACATGCTATGCCAGCACTTGGTGTTGCAATACTACTAAGTTACTTACCAATAAAAAAACAATGGTATTTTGCAATACTTGGGTTTGTTTTAGTATGTTTCTTAAACTTACCAATGCTTGCAATAGGTATAGTTGGTCTTATAGTTGCAGTTATGTATTCTGAATTATACTTTAAAAATGAAGGTAACTCACCAACAGGTGGAGATAATGATTATGATCAGATAGGAGGAGAGTTTTAATGAGTGCAAAAATAACTAGAAAAGATTTATGGAAAGTATTTTTAAACCATTTAACATTACAAATTTCATGGTCATATGAAAGAATGCAAGCTCTAGGATTTGCTATTTCAATATCACCAATTCTAAAAAAAGTATATGCAGATGATAAAGAAGGCTATAAGCAAGCTTTAACTAGACATATGGAATTTATTAATACATGTCCAAACTATGGAGCTACTGTAATTTTAGGTATAGTTGCAGCTTTAGAAGAGCAACACTCAGATCCAGAACTTATAAGAGGTATTAAAACTGGAATGATGGGACCACTAGCAGGTATTGGAGATAGTATGATGTTTGCAATTTTAGGACCATTATTAATTTCTATACCAGCATCGATGGCATTAACTAAAGATTTTACTGGTGCTTTAATAGCTTTAGCATTAACACAAATTATCTTTATTTCATGGAATTTCTTTGTAAAATGGAAGCTTATAACTTTAGGTTATGATCAAGGTGTAAATTTAACAACTAATTCTGAAGGCATGATGCAAAAAGTTACTTTTGGAGCAGGTATATTAGGTCTTGTAGTAGTTGGAGGAATGATAGGTTCTATAATCAATGTAACAACCCCAATAGTTGCTACATTTGGAGATTATGTATTTAACATGCAAGAAACCTTAG
>NZ_JBOFYU010000234.1:0-3738 GCF_051654825.1 Clostridium sp. | reverse complement strand
TAATACTTATATAATCACTTGTTCCTTTTTCTAATCCATCTCTTTGATGTTCTAATATTACCAACTTATCATTTAATTCTAAATACTTTTCCCAATATCTATTATTATACATTTTTATTACCTCCTAGTAATTTGATTTATTATTTAATTCATATTCCATGTCTGAGATTATATTCTCTAACATTTCTATTTCATCTGCATCTGTCAGTAGTTGCAAATCTAACTTATATTGTATAAGTTGTTCTTCTTGTATCTTCTCCCAAGATTTAAACATATTATTCACACTCCTTTGACTTGCACTCTCTAAAACATTCAAAGCATACCATATCATATTTCAATGTACCACCAATGTATTGAGTCTTACCTTTTAAATCTTTTCCACAACAATCACATTTTTCAAGATTTTCAAAGTCGTTTCCATAACAACTTACACATCCTAAATCTCCTATTAAGTCGCTTTTTAAAAGTCCTCTTTCTCCACATCTTTCACATTTCATAATTTATTACCTCCTATTTAGCTATCTTAATTATATTATATGCTTATTATATCCATTTGGCAACACTTTATACAAATAAAATACCGACAAATTTTTCTATCGGTATATTTTCTCTTTAAACTAGATCATTTAAAGTTATTCCCAATACCTCGCACAATCTAACAAGTATTTCTACGTTAGCTTTTCTCTTTCCGTTTAAATATCTATTGTAAGTGCTTACCGCTATATTGGAATCTTTACAAAGTTTCGTAACGGTAATACCTTTTTCCTTTCTCACTTCTTCCATTTTCATATAATTCATATGTTTTAAATTCTCCCTTCAGTATCATACGTTAATTATATTATATAGTGTTGCCGATTGTCAAATATTTATAACATATTATACAAACAAAGTATTAACATTATTATTAGATATATAAAGGCTACATATCTCCAAATACCAGTATTACTTATTTTACTAGGCTTAACATCTTTAAATTGCTTATACAGTTTCCAATCTTGATTATCTTCTAATAGTAAAGTCGGTGTATCTCTGCTCTGCTGAAGCTTATTAAACTTTGGTGCATACTTAGTTATATAATATGTTTCCATTATTAAAGCATCAGATTCAGTTTTCCACTTCTTATACTCAATCCTAGCTACTGAACTATAACACTCTTTAGGTAAATGTCCTTTTGTAAAATGTTGGCTCATTCTAGCGTCCATTGTTTGACTTGTCTTGCCGACATATATTATATTTGCATTGCTATCTAAGAATCTATAGGTAAAAGCCATTTTATACCACCTCATTTCATTTACAAATCATTTCTCAATACTTATATCATACTTCCTTTTTAAATCGTTTTAAATAGGCTTCTATGTCCTCTTCTTCCAAGAAAAATATTTGTGTTTCTTCTATTCCCTTAGAGTTCTCAATCTTACATCTACCTTTAACAGATATGTCTTGCAAATCGTGACCTTTTCCTATAAGTGTTGTACTGTCTGTTTCGTCCTTAGTGTGGAATCCTACAGTTTGCGAACAGTTCATTTTACATTTACCTATAGTATCTTTAGTGAAGTCCTGCGAAGCTAAAATAAAGTATATGCCATAGCTAGCACATTTTGACATCATAGAGTGTAACACGTTCTTAGTATCAATACTCTTTGGATCTTCCTTGTCACTTGCAAGTAATACTAATTCATCTATTACAACTATTATATAACTTAATTTCGTATCGCTTTTACTATTATATTTAATTACATTCCTACAATTAGCATTGTTTAATATCTCTGCTCTTTCCTCTATATTCTTATTAAGCTTATTTATCATTGATAAAAACTCTTTCTTGTTAGTGGCTACCTTCTTCCAATGTTCAAAATTTCTATAATAATATATATCTGAAAACTTATAATCACATCCTAAAAAAATAACCTCATTAGGAGTATAAGTTAGCATTACATTAGTTATAAATACATTCAAGAAGCTAGATTTTCCCCACCTAGAAGCACCTCCAACCATTGCATGACCCTCTAATATATCAAACTCCTTGTACTCACCCTCTAAGGTTAATCCAACAATAGCAGATACCCCTTCCTTGTCGCCTTCTATATATACATATTTAGCAATATCTCCAAGTTTCATACTGTCAAAGTTTTCTGTAGGTATATACTCATACTTTTTTATATTATCGGTTAATTGTAAATCGTCAGCAGCTGCTACATCAGAATAACTCTTTCCCTCTACCAATCTATATATCAAGTTGCCCCAAGCATCCCATATCTTAGGTACAAGATTCCACGCTAGTGCCACTGTATCAAGCATACTATCAACTAAAGGCTCTAGCATATTCCCTTTATTATTATTTTGCACGTTGCCACCCCTCCCCATTCGGGTATAATATAATTAAATAAAATAAATATGGTTTTATATAAAATAAAATAAGTTAAAATTAGTAGTAATAGGAGTAGGTCTTGGCAACCCTACTCCTTATTTTTTTACTATAATAATGCTAATATGCAAGCACCATAGTATATTACTAACATTCCTACCGCAGTTACAGTTCCCATTATATATTCCCCTTTCTCTTAGATGTTTCATAACCTCCACAAGCTTCTACCAACTCAAAGCCATGTTCATCAGTTAATATATCCCTTAGTGTGTAAAAGTCGTTCTCTGCTTCCTCATTAGCTTCCTCGCATACTTCTTTAAACTTCCTATAACTCATATTAGTGTCATGTTTTAATATTGCTAACACTTCTCCCTTTTGTTCTAATGTGTATATCCTCATTGTATCAACCCCCTATTTAATTGTTATAGTTTAGTATATGCCAATTGGGAATAAAAGTTGCATAAAAATATTATTAATTTACATTAACACTCTATCGTAACTAATATACTCACGGTATTTATCGCAAATTAAATCATCAACAATATCTTTATTGGTAATAGCACAATACTTTCTCTTTAAATTAAATGAATATTTACAATTCTCACAGTTTGAACATATTTTTATTTTCATAATTAACCTCCTAATTAAAGTTGCATAAAAAAGACTAGAATTTTAATCCTAGCCTAATTTATTTTTATATATCATACTTATCAATAAGCATATACAATTCCTTGTACCAATCTTCTAGCATATGCTCACTTAATCCATATTCCTCAAAATCTCCAATATTCATTTTATTCTTTCGAACTAACTTCGTCTTACTTTATTCGCATACATACGAAAACATTTCTTTTATTTGCCAATAATGAAAATTATTTATAAGCTTATACATATCTCTTAAATTATAGTCTTTTATAATTTCATAATATGTAACTAATTCAGTTAATATTTTTATAAGTTTTTTAGCTTCTGATACAACTCCATTACGTGTACTTATATTTTCAATATTTACATAATCATCACTTATAGTTTCAAGGTTTAACACATATTCTAATACACATTCCTTGATAACTTCTAAACCTTCAACATATCCAACAGTTTCAGAATAAACCCTTAAATCATTTATAAATTCTTCTTTCATCTATATATCCTCCTAGAAGCTAGAGGTAACCCCTAGCTATATTATTTTATTTAAACTTTCCTTCTTGACTTTCTAACAATATTCTCTCGAGTTCATCCTCACTATATTTCATGAAATTATTATTAACTCCATGACTTGCACCTTTTTTATGATTTCCTACGTTTGAATCAAATTTACTTCCTTCAACCTTTTGTTGATTATTTCCAGTATACTTTTTATCTATTTGGCGTAT
>NZ_JBOFYU010000233.1:0-30838 GCF_051654825.1 Clostridium sp. | reverse complement strand
CTACTCTAATAATTCCAATAAAAAAGAACCTAATACAATTAGATTCTTTGAATTACTATTTCGATAGTCGTTGAAGTTTATTCTTGTTAAATTATTTTAAATTGTTTTATTTTCTTTTTAAATTAAGTTCTTTACATAGTATTTCTTCTATATTCTTATAGTCCCAATAGGGGATTCTTATAAGTTTGATATTGTTGTCTTTGCAATATTGAGTCTTTTTATTATCTAAATACTGTATATTCATTAAGTAAGATAAGTCTCCACCAAAACATCCATATTTATAGTGTTGTTCACCATCATATTCTATTAGTATATTATAATCCATCAAATAGAAATCAAATGGTAAAACCCTTCTTTTACCCTTACAGTCGTCAAATGTATATTCTTGTGCAAAGTTAACATTGAATCTATTTAATACTTGGCATATTGCAAGCTGACCTTTGGATATTATTCTTTCACCACATGCACTACACTTGTACTCATATTCTCTATTTTTAAAATTACTAAAAGTCGTTTTTATTATATGATTGTTTTTACAACTAATAAAAATTGTGCTATTTGCATCCTTATATTCAGAGGATAACAAGAAATATTCATATTGTGAAAGATATTCTCTTACGTATTCTATTGTATATTTAAAATTACCATAGCAATGAGGACAACCATTGTTACCACTCTTAAAACTACTTATTAAAGAAGCATATGTTGTCTTGAATACATGACCTTCGCCACATACAACAATTATAGGAGACCTATTATTTTTGTACTCAGAAAGCAAAATTAAACCTTGTTTTGATATGAATGAGTCAATTTGACTATTTGTATAATTTGCCCTATTAGAACAATGAGGACATCCACATTTTTGACCAAACAGTCTATAAGTTGTTGTTTTAAATTCATGACCGTATACACAGCTTACCATAAATATAGATTTTGAATTTTTGTAATCTTCTTTTTTCGATAGCATTGTGAAGTCCAACTTTTCTACTTCTACAATCAGCTCCTCCCATGTAAAACCTCTCTGCATCTCAGACGAATCTTCCGCCTTACAATGTTTACACCCTTTATTTCCGATTTTTCTTTTGTTTCTGAACGTATGGAGTCTAACCTTGATTGGTTCATGAAGTCTGTCGCATTGAATTAATATCCTACTTTCAATTCCTTTATATTCTATAAATTCTATAAAAATATAACCTTGACTTTCTACGTATTCTATTATTTTTTCTTTTGTCCATTTTACCGCCATTACCTATCACCTCTTTTCTATTATACGATTTTTTATATTCTATGTAAATTTGAAACTATTAACAATTTTAAAATAATTTAACTTAGAATCTTACCTGCTAATCGCCCATTTTAGATTAATTCATAATCTAGTAATTACCTTTAGGATTTAACCTTGGGTTATCCTTATGATTTTTTCTACTTTCGTGACCGTCACACTTATCGTTTCCAATTATGTTGTGGTTCATAAGGCTTTAGGGGTTTCTAGCAATTCGATAAATTTTTTATACTAATCACTTAATATAAGGGACACATATCCCGGATATAAAATTGCCCTACAGCAAGCGTATACGGCAGTTGTAAACGATTTGGATAACAATTTGTTCTTATCTGTAAGCTTTTTATCTTACACTCTAGAAGTTTCCTTCATTTTCATCGGTATGTTTTTTCACACCTAGTTTAGCATATATCATCACCTACGACTTTACGTTTAGGTGTTAGGCACTCTTGGTAGTATTATATTCTTTTTAATAAAGTTTCAACTACTATGCGTTACGGTGATTAAGATTCTTTAGTTCCCTAATTTACCTCGGTATTAGCATATTTATAATTATTTATGACAGATTCTATGGTGTTTTTTGATACTCCGAAAATCTCCCCTATCTTCTTAGCGGTAAGACTTTCTTCAAAGTACAACCTTATTATTTCTATTTTATCTTCATTTTTAATTTTTTTATAAGATAATTCATTATATGGATTTGACTTTCCGCTTACATACCCTACAATAGTGGTGTTCTCCACACCTAATATCTTGGAGATTTGATACGGTTTCAAACCTTCATCGTATAAACTCATAACTTTATTATAAATAATTTTTCTTTTTTCTATATTGTCTTGAACTGCGTTGGTATATTTATAAACGCATTTCTCAACTATGCTATCTGACAACTCTAAAATATCGGATGTTTTCTTTATTGACAAGCATTCACTATACACTTTCAATATTAATTCATTTCTTTCGTTAATCATAATTCTTTTTATGTTTTTAACTAAATAGTTCAAGTCTTCGTGAATATAGATAAAATTTTTCAAGTTTGCGATTTGTTTTATGACAGACATCGAAACATTAAATATTTTTGCTATCTCACCTCTATCCATTAGCGATACAATTAATAACTTTATCTTTCTAACGTCTTCTTCGGTAAGACTAATACCTTTACATCGCATATTTAATTTTGCCTCATCGGTCATATTGCATGATTCTCCGCCATATGTAAGATTATACCCATAATCCCTATTTGCAGAATTATATTTTTGTATATAATATATTTCTCTATCTGATATGTTTATATCTTCATTATTTATCTCTTCCAATATAATAAATTCAAAACTGTCACATCCGTACTTATTCCATGCCTTTTGAAGATAATCATTTTTGTGTTTTCCACTATTAAGGTTTGTTTTGTGCATTGTAAATCTTCTTTTTATGTTTTTACTTAAACCTATATACACTTTATTGTCAACCTTATTCTTTATCATATATATACCTTTTATATACTTCATATTCTCACCTCTATTCCTATAATTATATCATAAACTTAGCTTTTACCGATATTGCCTAATTTTTCTCATTGCATATTTCTATACAAGGGGGCAAATCCTACCCCTGCTTGTGATAAAACAACTGAACATACTTTTGTCCATCATATATAGCATTATAAGTTGGAAAGTGTATAAATTAAGTCCAAGGTAATCTATGGCAAAACGGTGTATATTAGACCTATAGTAACTTGTCCATATTTTCACACCTTCTCTTCTTCTCTCATTTTTATTCATAGAGAGATTCTTTCTTTTTCTAGTTTTAGTTCTCATATAGAATTATTCATCGTCCTTTCTATAATCGACATATTCTAGGTCACTTTCACTTACAATTCTATTTTCATCATCATCTGAGTAAACATTTTCTTTATCTTTTTGATTTAAATTTCTAGCAATCGCAAACGGTTTAACCAACCATTTTTTAATATAGTAAAATATATTGTCGGCATCTTCAAATTCGGCTAGTCTATCCTCGCAAGGCTCTTCCTCCTCGATTTTGGCTATATACAATCCGAATGAGGCATCATCTGTATCTATATCCTGTTGTTTCAATGTTAGTTTATTCCTGTGTGTTTATTTATAAACGCTACTTTATAAACCTTGGTCAATTCCAAGCACCTAGTTTCCTAGCGTGAGCAGACCATTTCTTCACCCATATAATGGGGCAGACCTTTTCCAACGTCAATAACTTACGTTGTACTGCTTTTTCAAACATGGTCGTTGAACTTTCTTCGTATAGATTAATTTAATCCACTTAGAAGCTTAGATGCATGAACATCCATTTTGACAATATTATTTTGCAATATTACTGTCTGAATACTTAGGATTTAACCTTAGATGACTTTGTCATCCTTAGAGCTATGCTCTTATATTCATCTCTACGTTTTTTCTACTTTCGTACCATACCATTTAAACTTTCGTTTTCTGTTTCGGTGTAGAGCTTTAGGAATTACCTGCAATTAAATCTGTGTCCTACACTCATTACTGAATGTACGAGGCTTTATTTTTTTACCTTTCTTGTATCTTACCGATTTGCTCATTTACACTTTTCAGTGTACTTGGATTATCTCTGTTGTTTCTTAAATCTAAATACAATAAACTTAACTCTTGATAATCCCACAATGAAGTTGGGTTCTTATTGTCATAAGTATCAATAAGTGTTTGATAACGAGTTTCTAAAAATTGATATTCTTGAGGGGTTCTTCCATATCCCCATCTCATAATAACGTCATGAGTTAAGAATTCATCTTTAATCCTCTCTTCATCTTCTCTACTCATTTTTAACAAATCAGTTTCTACTACTTCGTCAAATTCTTCGTTAGACATATTCCATATATTAACCAATTCATCAGAATCATTAAACGACCTTTGCCTAAATTGTCTTAGCCCCATTTTGCCTATATAACTAGAGGCAACATGTACACCTTCTCCATTACTAGCTTTTACAATTATACTAGTAGCCATTTTACTATCATATTTTAAATCAAACATCATACATAATCTAAATAAAGCTTTTCTTTCATCAGCATACTCTTTTAAATAATCTTCATATATTAAAGCTATACACTTTTTACATACGCTAGATTTTATAGAGTACTTATTCATTTTTGAATAAGACACTAAAAAGTCTTCTAAGTTGGAAAATTGTCCACAACAAGTACATTTCTTCTTGCCCACAACTTCTGTTCTAGTAGTTTGTTTTTTAGTAGTCTTTTCATTTGTTTCATCTTTTTTCTTTGCCAAAATCTCACTTCCATTCTAAAATTTATAAAAAAATAAGGAGTATGCGTAGATGCATACTCCTTAAGGATTGAGGGAGAGATATTAGTAAAATAAAATAGATTTGCTTTGTTCATAAAAAAGAAGGAGATAAGTCATCCATCATTGATGAATAACTTAGACTAGCCTACAATTTCCGTTATCATAGGCTAAGTAAATTATTCATTATATAAAGGGAGTTTTGTTATGAAAAACAATTTGAAAAATAATTCTATACTTTTGGGGGTGGTATAGAAAAAATGAGTAAATAGAGATTTTACATCTCTACAAAATTTATATAAGACTTAATGTTGTTAAAAATGTTTTTTATTATTTTTAAAATAAAGTATTGACATTATATAATTAAAATCATATAATTTAATTAGAAACAATACAAAAAGGTGTGAGATGAGTTGAACATTCTAAATCCAATAGTATTATACACAGTATTGTCTGACTTTATGCTTTTAAGCGTTACTTGTTTTATTCTAAGAAGATTATAAAATTATAAAAATAGGAGATATTAAAATGAAAAATATTGAGGCAGAAAAAATCGAGGTTTTATTTACAATTGAAAATTGTTCAATCACATTAGGTATACAAAATCTAATAGATAATAATGAATTGACTTTTGATGACATAAATGAAATGCTACTTAGACATATGAAAAATGATGATGACAACAAATATGAAGAAGATAGAGAATATAACTTACAAGGGATAAATAATGGTGGTAGAGTTCTTAGCGTATATAATGTAAATAATAACAAGATGTATATAAATTCATATATACAAAGATGTTCTAACCCATCAACTAGAGTAGGATGTGAGACGCTAGTAATGCTTACTGATGAATATTAAAATATATTAATACGGAGGTAGTAAAATGAAATATAGCTATAACTACAAATCTAACACAACAACTTACAGATGTGATATTTGCCAAGAATGGTATTATAAGGATGAAGTATCATTGATTGATTGTAATGGTTGCAATACAGATGATGTTGATACAGCAGAGAAATGTTACTGTCATTCATGTTACGATAATAATTTTTAGTATAAAATAAAGGGGATATTATTATGATATATGTAAAAGATTTGCCAAAATTTAAAGATATGTCTGAGAGTTTCGAATATCTACAAGGGTTGAATACAGATAAAAAATATAAACTTCCATATATGTATCAACATTATTTAAGAAGAGGTAGTTTTATTATAGATGACAATGTTGAAGATGTGCTATTAAGCACTTGGATGTTCAATACTAGAGCATTCAATTTTAAGAAGTTTACAGTTAGTATTATGGAATTTCCTAAATCATATGTTATGAGCATCACACAAGAAGGCATAGGACTTATTGGTAAGACTAAATGGTATGAGCAATTAAACCATGTCCCAAATTGGATAGAGATAGAATATTTATGCGGAAAAGATTTTTAAAAAATAACCCTCGAATTAACGAGGGTTTATTTTGTATATTTATCTAAATTTATATCATATGAACATCTCAATCCATCATCATCAAATAATAAAAACTTCTGAACGCTTGGGGAATATAATCTCGCATTCTTAGAATACTGTTCTCCTGCGAAGCAACCATTTGTTATTATAGTGGTATTATTTCTTTCAAATTGTGAAGGTGAATGAAAATGCCCTCTTATTATAAAATCTATTTTCTTATCTTTAAACATCTCTATTGTTCTATCTAATTTACCATCACCATCTTGATTTCCATGAGCCATGAATACTGTATGATTTCTTATCTTGAATAACAGCTGTTCTTCGTCTTTATCTTCATTTTCTATAAAAGATACATTTTCATTATCTTTTAATCTTTTCTTCATAAATCTATTGATTAATAATGTAAATGATTCAGACGTAACGCTTTTAGACTTGTCTGCTACGATTCTAGAGTGATTACCTTGAACCATTCCAACTTCACATTCAAAGTGGTCTGATAGCTTGTCTATTGCCTCAGAAAGCAACTCACTTGCATACGTCACTTGCTCTACTATGTCCATTCTAGAAGCATATCTATTAGTTTCATGAATTATTCCTGAGATTTCATCTCCACATATAAGAACAAACATTTTATCTATATTATGAAATTTTCCATGTTCTATAACTTTATTTATGTAATAGTTCATCTTTTCTTTACATATATTAGGGTTGTATCTATCTAATACATTATCAACGTCACAGCCCACGTGTATATCTGAAATAACACAAGCTCCTGTTACGCTAGAATCATTTCTATCCAATACTTCATCATGTATAAGTTTTTCTTTACTTGGTAAGCTCTCTATGTTTTCTTTAAACATTTCTTCAAGGTGTTCAATTCTTGCAATCTCTCTCTTGATTAAATTTAAATCATTTCTTTGGTCTCTTAGCTTTACCTTTTCTTTTTCCATTATGAATATTTTTTCTTCTATTTCTTTTAGTCTCATATCTTCGATTTCTTCTGTTTTTGCTTTTACCAACTTATCTATTTTCTCTTCATAATATTCTGCTGTTTCTTTAACACCATACATCTTCTTTCTATAATGTGTTCCACTTTCATCACATTGAGTTATAATAGCCAACTCGTCCCATTCTAAGTCTATTTCCCTTTGTAACTTTAATAATCCTATTCTTTTATAGTATTCAAAATCTGTCTCATTACTCAATCTCTCTATCATCAAAATCTCTCCCATTTTATATAAAAAAAATAGGTGAGCAATCGCTCACCTACTATTGCTTTCACAATTAATACATTTCTAAAAAGTCGGTCTTAAAAAACTCTTAAAACTTCAATCCGACATGGTTACTACTAGGCTTATCAGAGCTTTTCGAAAGTTTTTCCAAGGATAACTATACTGATACATAATTATCAAGAATAAGTGTTTTTGTTTCGATTTACTATTAAAACATTGTTTACTTCAAAAGATTACTTGTAAATCTAGTAGGTAACCGCTAACACATAACAGTTGATGTGTCTCCGTATTCACTACCCTACAAAGCGAATACTTCACAGACAAATTGTTCGAGTCAAATCCTAAATGGTATCTGCTCTATTTGATAAAAACTTATTAATCGTATGGATACGCCAATAAGAAAACGTAGTTTTGTTCTTTCAGCCTAACCCCTATTCCGCAGTACTAGTAACTAGCCCTATGCGTCGTTAGTTCTATTTATAACATTCAAATATATCTTTATTTCATTATTTGTTAGGTCATCACAACCAATTCATTATTTATTAAAGATATACCATATTGCGTTACTACCATATCACAACTATTTGATTGTCATCCAACAATCGTTGTACGGAACAATCCCCAAGACCGCACTATGACACCCCTAACTATTTCCATGTGTCTTTCCGATATTACATATTTACAACTTTATATTAATTCTTATTAGTGTGATTAATATTTATTGTCAATTCTTCTCTTCCATCTATTTTTGCAACTATGTCTAACCATCTGTGTTCTACTTCTCCGTCTTTTAAGTTTTCTACAACCCAAAGCTCTGTATCTCCATCTTCACTTTCTCTTAACTCGAAAAACGCATTCTTTAAACTTATACCAAATTTCTCTTCCATATTAATTATCCTCATCTTTCATATTATTATTTTCTTTCCATTTTTTCATAAACTCTCTTTGAAACAACTCACTAAATGTTACTTCTATCTTCTTATGTTCATCAACCATTTCACCATTGGGCAAAGGTCTTATTTGTGCGTCTCTAGTATTGAACTTGATAAACTTAGGTATCAATATCTTATCTTCTTCATCTTCTAGGAGTATTTCTAATATAACTTCTGCTAATGTTTTAACTACCGCATCAGTTACTTCATATGTACATTTTTCACAACCATTTTCTTTTGTCCTTCTATTTAATCTGCTGATAAATTTATGATATTTCACAAATCATTCTCACCACCTCATACCGCATTAACAATATATATATAAGACTATACCTACTGAAATAGGCGATATAAGGCGTTTATTAAAATTACATTAGTGACTTTTCTTTTATCTCATTTATCTGACTTAATAAATCATTTTCAACTACTATTAGTGCGTCTGTTACGTCATACCAAAATGACTTATCATCTTCATCAAATTCATTGTCTATTAACAATGTTGTTAATTTTGAACAATTGTGCATATTTATATTTTCATATATTTTTAAGATTATCCAATTGTTCTTTGAACTGTCTATTCTTACTAATAAAGAAGCTAAATTACTTATCTTGTTAAAATCCAATAATCTATTGATTAACTCTAACTTCTTATTTAAGTTTAATATTTTTTCATTTGCATCTTTGTGTTTCTCATAAGCTTCAGTAACTCTTTTATAAATGTTGTTCTTACTAGAATAATGTCTAGTAGTATCTTTGTAAATTGTATTTCCTTCTATGAAATCTAATTGCTTCTTTGTTAAAAGTTCAACTTTATGCTCGTTGAACCACTTTATAAATTCATTACTAGTTTCTTCTTCATCATTAAAAGGGTCATAATGTTCACTTATGTACCTTTCGTCTTTTTGATTTTTTATTCTGTCCTTTTGTTCTATAAACTTTTCTTCATAACTTTCTAACTTATTAACCTTATACTCATTTCCATTCTTTCTGTCACAAATACTTCTTTGAGTCATTCTCCCTAATTTTGCTATGTCCATTAATTTGTATTTTGTATTCGTATAAAGAAGTCCTTGTAAATCTTTTATCTCTTTTCCTTCAAACTGTCCTCTTTCATCAAACTTCAATATACTTTCATATAGACATAATAGAGCTAGTTGTGAAAAATTTTCATAATCCATTTCCAATATAAATTTCTTATTTGCAAAAGATGTAACTCTATCTGCCAAACTATCTCTATTAGGCTTGATATAATAACCATAAACAGCTATCTTATCATCATATCTACCTAATACATATTCTCCACCATCTTTAACTGTACATTCTGCAAACATATCATTAAAGTATTTGTTTATCTCATCTCTTTCTAACATTCCTATCCATCCCCACATCTAAACATAATAATATTCCTCCTATTTTAATTTACTACCAATAACAAATCTCGTATAAGTCTTCCATTGTATCCATTGTGTCATATAGTACGTGATATAACTTTCTATGTTTTACTTCTAGTAGAGCGTATATATCCTCATATCTACTTATACTTTTATGGTCGTCCATTGCTATAATTTGTCCAATAACTCCAACAAGTGTTTTTATGTTTTCTTTATATATATTAAAAGTTTTATAGAACTCTTTTTTAAGTGTTAAATCTACATGAGTCCAATTATCCGACTCCTTTAAAGAATTAACTATTTCGGTAGTTGTAATATCCTCATCAATTAGCATTAACATCTGTCTAACAAAAACTTCTTTAAATCCTTCATCCATAATGTTAGCCCCTTTCTTATCTTAAGTTATATACATTTATACGTAATTAATTATTCTATGTCAATTAACTATATAAATATTCTATAAAAGTTCTTTTTTCATCCGTTGCTTCTTTTTTAACCATCTTAGATAATATAGGATATCCATCAGTATACAATTTACAAGTTAACTTAAATCTAGTAAGTGCTGTATATAGCCAATTTCGACTTCCTATTAGTTCAGCATTAACCCAATTATTTTCAATGTAGATATACCCTCTTTTCAGAGTAGACCCTTGCATTTTATTACAAGTTGCTGATAGTCCTAATTTTATGGAGTCAAATTTATCTTTATCTATTAATAGCATTTTATCTCCTACTCTAACAACAAAGTCATTTGTGTCTTTATATATATCATATACAATTCCTACGTTACCATTAAACATAGAGTCTTTTTCCATTGTATCTACATTTAAAACGTCATAATTATTTGAAACAATCATAACAACATCATTCTTATGAATTCTTGTTTCTTCTCCATCTTTATTCTTATGTATAACAATATACTCTTCTCCATTTAGATATTCTTTTTCAATAAGAGACGCTTGTAAGTCACTATTAACTTTTGTAGCCATTTTATTTGTTGTACATATAATGAAGCTTTCATCTCTATTGTCAACATCAAAGTTGTCTATAAAGTCATCAATCATATTTTGATAATTATCGCCTATATTAACAAAGAAATCTTCTAATTCACCATATACAGCGTTGTCTTCGTTTTTAAAGTGGTTTACTCCGTCAGATATGTAATTAGCCATTGAAAGTATACCACTATCCTTAGCTTGCCTTACAACGTCTGTAAGCATTATCTTGTTAACATTTTCATTTATAAGTGGTATATCTCTAATCATAACTCCTGTTGATAAAGAAGCTAACTGTGAACCATCACCTAACATTATTACTATCGCATCATCTTCTATTGCTTTTAACAATGAACACATTAGTCCACTAGAAATCATTCCGACCTCATCTATGATTACAACTTTACTTGGAAGCTTATTATAACTGTCGTACATAAAACCACCCTTTGAGAATCCTAGTGTTCTATGGATTGTGCCTGCAACCCTACCACCACAACCACTTGACAAGTTATCTGCCCCTTTTCCTGCGAAACAGCATAATGAATAATCAAAATATCCAAATCTCTTATCTAATATATTCATAACTATATTTGTAATAAACGTTTTTCCTGCCCCTGCTTTGGACGATAATAAAGTTACTCTATTGCTAAGTATAGACTTAACAGCTTCCCTTTGACCGTCATTTAGCTTTACATTTAATAAGCCCTCTTGGATATTTATTTCTTCTTCTATTTCTTCATACTCGATAAACAATGATTTATCATTATTAGCCAACCTATACACTTCATTTATAATTCCGTTACTAAAACTTTATAAAACCTTATAAATATTTAACAAATCTTATAAAAATCAAAATTTCATAAATCATAAATATCTATAAAATAAAATTCTATTCCTAATTCATCGAGTCCGATTTTGAAGTCAAATTACAACATTCTACTTTCGTTTGATATAGCTCTCCAAAGGCTTTAATTCCTCACTAACGTGTGAGTACATATTTAGCTTGTAGTTAGGTTACATAGCTAAATTCTTTAAATTAATACTAGCATTATAATCTCTGTCTATTTCTAATCCACAACATTCACATTTATAAGTTCTTTCTGATAAACTTAATTTCTTTTTCTTATTACCACAATCACTACATATTTTACTTGAGGCATACCATCTATCTGCAATTATTATATCTATGTTATTCCATTCACACTTATATTCCAATTGTCTACGTATTTCACGAAATGAACAATCTGCAACTTTCTCAGATAAATGACGGTTTCTCATCATACCTTTTACATTTAAATCTTCAATTACAATATGTGAAGGATTTAATTTTATTAATTCAGTAGTAATTTGATGTATATTATTAAGTCTTATATTACTTATTTTTTGATGTTGTTTTAAAATAGACTTCTCTAACTTAATAAGATTGTTAGATTTTTCAGTAGTCTTATTATTATACATATTCGTATAATGTCTACTTGCTTTTCTTTGTAATCTTTTAAGTCTCTTTCTTTCTTTTCTAGTATTAATTCTATTAAAATTCATTTCATTTGAACAACTCATTAGCATCTTTATACCCAAATCGATTCCTATTGATTCAGTTTTATCTTCATTGATTTGGTTATCATCAACTTCAACACTTAAACTTAACCAATAATTTAATCCATCAAATGACACTTTAGGATTATATATTTTACCATTAGGTATTCTACCTTTTTCTGCTAGATTAATTATTCCTATAACTTCTAATTGAACTTTATCTTCAAATATCTTTATTTTACAAGTATCATTATAAAAGCTAAATTTAGAATGTTTCTTACTTTTGAATCTTGGTCTTTTCGCTCTACCATTAAAGAAATTATCATATGCTTTAAAACAATCTTTAATAGACTGCTTCATTGCATTATTTGGTATATCATATAACCAACCTTCTCCATTAGACCTCATAACTTTTTTGAATTGAGTAAATTGCTTTCTCAAATTACTTTCAGATATAAATCCATTTCCATTCTTATAGCTTTCTATTTGTCTATCTAAAGCCCAATTATAAGCAAATCTAGTACATCCAAAAGTTTTCTGCATTAATATTTGTTGTTCTTTGTTAGGATGAATTTTAACCTTAAAACCTTTCTTCATAATATCACCTCCTTAGTTATTAATAGTATAATCTGTTATTAATAGTATTATACGTTTTTTAATATTCTAAGTATACATGATATTATAAAATAATTAGAAATTTTATTTTTTATTTTTAAAGTTTTAGCTATTTTCCATACAACGCTACTTGTATGAAGCTATTTCTCTCACGATAATAGCCACTTCCTTTCAGAACGTGCGTAGACTATTTCTTCACCTTCACCTTTACGTGTTAAGGGCAACCCATTTCCACTATCAATCGCTTATAGTGTACGTCTTTGCAGACTAGTCGTTTGACCTTCTCATTTCTGAGCTTGGCGACCAAACATCCATTTTAACCAACACTTAGGCTCTCACCCTATGCCATCTCAACTGTTGTTTCTGAGTTTCCTCACATTCATAAGAGTTTCTCTCTATCCCTTATTGTAGTCGTTGAGCTTTAGGAGTTACTGGTTTTAAAGTTGTGTCCTACATGAATTTCTTCATGTACGAGGCTAAACAGCTTTATAAATTATAAAAGTTTATAATCAATTTATAAGTTTTTATAACTTTTATACAACTGTTACGCTACCTTCTTCTGCATAAAAATCATACTTCATTCCTATTATATGATTGTCAATTATTTCTACTCTTTCATCTTTATATAATGTATCTATGCAATCCTTAACAATATCTACGCCCACATTTGATGTTAAGTTAAACATTATGTCATTATTATATAGTCTGTCCAATGTAATGTATGAGCTGTTAGTCTCATCTAGCTCATCATGTAAACTTTTATAAACATATGCTTCGACTCTTCTTTTATCTTTTCTATCAATACCTAATGATGTAATGGCTATATTATCAACTCTGTCTAATCTAAGACCAAATCTATAAGTTGTACTATATGGATTACTTTTTACTACGTCTAACGCTATCGATAAACTTCCTAGACAACCATCAGCCATCTTTTTTATTTCATGCTGAGTAAAGCCCATTTTTCTTAGCTTAGTTATATAAGTACCATTTTCTATATTATCTTCAAATG
This sequence comes from Clostridium sp., assembly GCF_051654825.1. GTDB lineage: Bacteria > Bacillota > Clostridia > Clostridiales > Clostridiaceae > Clostridium. Next base: position 17,080 of record NZ_JBOFYU010000233.1, on the reverse strand, counting down.
CACTTATTATTTTATTTGCAGTTGATACACCAATTCCCTTTATAGATGTAAGTCCACCTATATCCTTCTTTTTAATCATGTCGCATAGTCCACTTACATTAGCACACTTATTAGCCGTACCTTCTCCAACAAATATATCAATGAAGCTTATCATATCTTCATCTGATTTAAGGTTGTCCATTGACATATGTTTAGGTGTAACTCCAACCACATCACAAGTATGTCCAAATTTATTTTCTTCAACTTTTATGATTTCACACTTATATTCTATATTAGGCAATAACGAAGGCATATTGCCTTTTATAGAAAAGTTTCCAAAAGCTCTATTCATTATACAATGAACATTTCTAGATGTTGGGAAAATTCTAGCTATGGTAAAATTATCCTTATTAAACATAGTCTTATCCAATCTAAATGTAAATTCTTCTCCAACAAGAGAATTTATATCAACTTGTATTTCTTCATTTTTTTCATTTTCATAATTATCCCCAAATAAACCCATTTAAATTTCTCCCTATTTATTAATTTTTATTTTTATTTAATTTTAATCGACTTAATTAGAATATATTTCTAATTATACTTTTACTCAAAGTGTAACATAATAAACTATTATACAATAAAAGTGAGGTGAAACTATGATTAACGAAAACAATTGGATTAAGAAAAATAAAGGTTACAAATTTAGATTGAAGCCAAATAAAGAGCAACAAATATATTTTTCTAAAGCCTTTGGTTGTTCTAGAAAGTTGTACAATATATATACTGATTTACTATATTCTAAACTTGAAGCAGAAGGATATGAAAATGGAATAATTAGTTATGCAAAATTAAATCTACCCACTCCTGCTACTATCAAGAAAGATTACGAATATATGAAAGAGGTTGATTCTTTAGCTTTTGCTAACGTGCAATTAGATTTCAAAGATGCTATCAAAAAATTCAATAAAGAATATGATAGAAAATCTTATAAGAAATCTGCTAAAAAGAAAGTGGAAACTATTGGTCGTGAACTAACATTCAGAGACTTAAAGGGTTTACCTTCTTTTAAAAGCAAAAAGAAAAATCAAGATTCTTATACTACAAATAATCAAAATGGTACTGTTTCAATAGTAAATGAAAAATATATTAAACTTCCTAAAATTAAATCTTTAGTTAAGTTTGTTAATCATAGACAAATACCTAACAATTGTACAATTAAATCTGCTACTATATCAAATGACTGTAGAGGTAAATATTATATTTCTTTTACAGTTGAATACTATGTTAAAGACAATACAATAACAAACCCCAATATTGATAAAGTAGTAGGATTAGATTATGCTCAACAAAACTTCTATGTATCTAGTGATGGTGAAAAAGCAAATTATCCTAAATACTATAAAAAATCTGAAAAGAGATTAAAAATTGAGCAAAGAAAACTATCTCGAAAAAAGATGTTTTCATCTAATTGGCATAAACAAAAAGCTAAACTATCTAAACTTTATACTAAAGTAGCTAACCAAAGAAAAGATTGGATTCATAAAAAGTCAAGAGAATTAGCTAATAACTATGATGTAGTTATAGTTGAAAATTTAGACTTAAGAAATTTAGCTCAATGTTTATCTTTAGGTAAAAATTTACATGATAATTCTTTCGGTATGTTTAGAACCTTTTTGAAATATAAACTAGAAGAAAAAGGTGGTCACTTAATTAAAATAAATAAGTGGTATCCTTCTAGTAAGTTATGTTCTAATTGTGGTAATAAACAAGAATTAGAATTATCTGATAGAATATATAATTGCAATAATTGTGGTTTAGAGATAGATAGAGATTACAATTCTGCTCTAAACCTAAAAACCGTAGGAACTACGGAGTTAGCTTGGTTACCAATACCTTTGGTTGAAAATACTGTATCATAAGATATGGTTTCCCAATAAGCTCCCACTTCAAATTAGCCGTAGGTTAATTAAGTGGTGGGTGGTTCACCGACTATAATCATTGTCAGTAAATATAGTATAATATGTAGAAGGTGATTTCAATCGTTAATTCCCTTCCTCGTCGTGGATTTTTCCACGTCGAATTTATACTATAACTCCCTTATCCTATAACTATATATTATCTATAACTATGTGACCTATATATTGACCAGTCGCGTACCCTATGTTTTGACAAGTCGCGTACCCTATGTTTTGACACATGGTTATTTTCCTATATTTCTCATATGATTATTGAACTCTTCTGCCGTGCATATTTCATACTCATATATAGTTTTTGTTTGAGTTTGTCCATTTTCTTTTGATGTACTAGTATCTATTTTCATACTTCTTTTTATAAGTCCACTTGCAACCAAACTATTTAATATATCAGTCATAAGTTGAAGGTTGTTTTTACTATTAGGTGATAGCCCTATCATTCTGCAAAGAAAATCTCTTGTCAATTGCCTTTTTATGTAAACTTTATTCACCTTATCAAACAATAGCCATTTTATAGTACAGTATGCTTTGATTGTATTAGAATTGTATACATTTACCATATAGCGTAATATACTTTCCTCAATTGTTACAAAGCTACCACGCCCAACATCTTTTTGTGCATATGGATTTATCTTATAGTAAATTTTACCTTCTTGATTCATTTGAACAACTACATTATTATCACAATCTACTAATTTTTTTATATTTCTTTTTATAGTTCTTATCTTATTATTGCTAAGTCCTTCTAAAACCTCTTTATCTTCATTTATATTGCTTTCATATATATATCTATGATTTTCCACGTTACTATAATCAACACCTTTTATATCGCAAGCTACTTTTCCGTTAAACTTACTAAACAATGTTATCAATCCTAATGTCTTAAAATCCATACTCCTAACAATTGTATATTTTGTATTCAATGGAAATTTTATCTCTCCATCATTCGATAAGTACATATTTTCTGTCTTATAATTTAAACCTCTAAGCTCTAACTCTTTAATAACAATAGGTAACAATAACCTCTCAAGTTCATCATCTGAATTTTTATAATTACTAAAACACTCAAATAAACCATCGTTTGTTAAGGTTTTTACATTCACCTTAGCATTTTTTATATCTGCACTTTCCAATTACATCAACTAACCTTTCATGTCTTAATACATTTGTTAACATAGCCCTCCGTACTATATACAATATATACTCATATGATTATTCTATGTTAACAGTAAAATAAAAAAAGATTGGTTAATTTAACCAATCTAAGTAATCACTATCTATTTGCTCTCTATTTTTTCAACAAGTATACTTGGGATTGTAATATCTGACCCCATTGTTGATTTATATGTTAATAGCCCACAACTAGTTCCCATTATAGTTATCGTATCATTCTCTAAAACTCTAGACTTTACTATGTCGCTACTATATACTCCATATATAACATTGTCATAACTCCCATTAACAGCTAACCTTACTTGAACCTCTCCGTCGCCTTCTAAAACTTGGATAACTTTACCTTTAAATGTAACCTTAGAACCTTTATAGTCGTCTGGATTTCTTGCTATTTGACTATACGTTATTCCTGTGTTGTACCCTTGTTTTTCTTTCTTATCTTTCTCTTCTTGTTCTGCTTTTGCTTTCGCTTCTTGCTCTGCATTTTCTTTAGCAACCAATTCCTCTCTTTCTTTTTCTTGCATCTCAAACCAAGGTTCGGCTTCTTTAACCTTTGCCCTTAATTCATTCATTTCATCTATCTGCATTATTCTTGTGTTTTCTAAAGTTAATACTAACTCATTACTTTCTTTGATTTCGGCATTTAAAGATTCTATTTGAGATTCGTAATCATTTACAATTTGTGAATTATCACTTCCACCTACTCCAATTAGAACGCCAACTACAAATACAGATGAGAATGCTATAACTGATTTCATTTTTATCTTACTTTTTATTTCTGTGAATTTATTCCATTTGTCATTTTTAACTTCAACTTCCTTTATATCTAATTGCTCTTCTTTTACTTCACCTTGCATTTCTTCATTCATTTTACTTTTATTTTCATCCATTTTAATTCACTCCTTTTTAAAATATATAATATTCAATTTGTCGAAATATGACAAAAAGTTTTCATGTAATAAATAATTTTTATAGTAAAATAGGAAACTTTTACTATACCCATAGCATAGGCTATAACATGCATAGCTTACATGTGCATGAGAGCGAAGCGTCATGTGATAATGTATAGCTTAAGCGGTTATGTTGCTCATAGCTACTTGGGGATATTCTATGTACCAACGCTCGTATTTCTACAAGTGTTGGAATTTAAACATTTAGCCTATATTTTTAACTTTGTTATCTTTGTTTTTAACATCATTTTCTTTGTTAGGGAAATTATCATTTAAAATCGTAATCTTACCAAAATCGTCAATACTTACAATTGGCTTTGGTAATTTAACTATAAACGAAGCATAGTTTTTAGTAGTTTTCATAAGTGTTAATGCATGATATCTTTCAAGTCCTAACAAATCATCAACCTCATATCCAAACTGTTGGAAGTTACTTCTTAGGTCTTGATAAGCTTTTTCATCAGCCCCCTGTAAAAGCATATAAGATGTTCCACTTGCTTTTAAAGCTTCTCTGCATTGAGCTTCAAGTTGATTTAAATAATGAAGAGCAACTATTGAAGTTAACTTAAACTTTCTAGCTTCAACAAATATATCAGCATATAACTTTTGACAATTTTTACATTTATAGAACTCATCGAAAAATAAAAATGTATGTGGTTGAAAATCCTTTGACAACAATTGCTTACTTAACCAAATCTTAGATAGGTAGAAAGTAGCTATTACATTTCTAACAAATTGAGAAGGAAATTGGTCTTCTGATATTTTTATTAAAACAACTTTGTTCTGCTTCATTAGTTCTCTAAAATCATAATTAGTTGAACTATCTTTTTTATATGCAAGTTTAGTGTGCGCTGATGTAGACGTTAAATTTGTAGCCCTATCTAAGATACCTCTAACAGCATTATCATCGTTACTTACAGTTCCATTAGGTGCTACCTTTGTAAGCTCCTTTAGAGACTTTACCTCGTCTTCTAATAACACTTTCAATCCATCGCTCAATGATTCTATAAAATTATTTCTATCTTCTACATAACTTAAACAGTCAACAACATCTTTTAAGCTAGAGTTTTTCTTAGCCGAAAATACTACTGAGCCAGCACTATATAAGAATCTAATCATTTTTGCACTTAGTTTACCATTGTCATCGTTTATAGCATCAAACATTAAAGCTAACTGTTGGCATTGTAGTATTGCTCTTGACATTATCTCATATTCAGTTAAACCATCTTCCATTTGTATTTCATTATAAGATAATGATTGCATCGTCTTTGGGTCAGCACAATCTATCACAACTAATCTGTCTTTTGGTGTTATTGCTTCAATTGACTGACTAAGTTTGCAATCTTCTATTATATCTATAACGATAACTCCGTGACCTTGATTCATTATGTCATAAGCATTATTAGTCATAAAAGTTGTTTTTCCTGCTCCCATACTTCCTAAGTATGCCATTCCTAACCTTGAAAGTTGACTATCACTTGATTTATAAGCCAAAGTGCTTCTGTTTTTTGACTTTTCTTCTGAAACACCTAATCTGAAATATCCACTTTGCAATTCCTTTGGCACTGGATTTTCCAATACTTTCAAGTGACTTATATCACTAAATTGTTGCAACAATTCTCTACCTGGCATCTGTAAGAAGTTGGCACATTCTAATACAGATGTTTCGTTTATTTCACAAGGATATTTGTAATCAAACATATTAAAATCTTTTTTCATCTCATTATAATCCAAACTATTATCCCCCTCTATCACATTAAATCCCTCACAGCAAGCTCTTCCATTTATGCTTTGAGATTGTTTATTTGAACTCTCGCTAAATACAACGACTTGACTCTTACATATGGTAGCATTCTCCTTTCTAGAAGTTGAAGGTGATATGTTGCCACTAGAATTAAACGGCATGCTATTTCTGATAGGTGTTCTTTGGTCAGCTCCCAACTCGTCTGCAACGCCATCTAACGTTTTAATTAAATAGTTGAATATTGACTTTAATATCCCCCATGCAGTACTATTATTTTTTTCAATATTCTTATTGTCTCTATAATTCTTCATTGTCTCTCTATAATAATCTTTGAATGAAGCTAATGTCGTCTTGCTAGAAGGCATAAAATTATAAACAACTCCAACTCTATCACCCTCTTCCAATATTTCCATTACGTTAAGTGTTTTAGATAAAAGAAAGTTATTTGTTGCATTAGTCTCTAATGAGAATGCATCTTCTTTTTTATAACCAAGAGAGTATTTTGTTGCGTTTTCGCTGAATGTTGGAAGAGATTTAACCTCTTCCAATCCTACATTTCTCCAACAGTCCGATATCGTATCCTTGAATAATTTTTTATAGTACAACGGTATTATAAAAAAGAACTCAGCTTTATTTTTTTCTATATAGATGTAATAAGATACTTTACTTCTAGTTTTAACTATTAACTTTTTATCTTCAATGTATACGCGTTTTTGTAATTCCATATATACTTTATTAACTAATTGGGCTATTTTTTCAGAAGCTCCATTCCTACAACTGTTGTGCGGTATCAATTTAAACAAGGTATAAGTTGGATTGACAACTTCATAATAATCGCTCAATTTTATACTTTCAAATTTTTGCTTAAACAATTAAATCATCTCCCTTTATTAGTTTACACCTTTACTCAGTTCGCTTCTCATATCTATTATGTTTAATATGCGAAACTCTTCATCGTTCATTATATCTTTTATAGCTTCTGACATATCCATTTCACATTGCTTTTCGGTTACAAACAGCCAATCCAACATATTACTTTTCAATATATCTTTTATATACAACTTCTCTCCCCTACCCATCCTACACAAGCTCAGTAATCCACTTCTATCTACGTCTGCATATACATCTTTTCCATTCGATTTTCCTACTAACATCTCTGATACCTCCATATAATTTTATTTTTATTTGTTTTTTAATTTTAAACATATCCCTTTAAAACAGTTGCGAAACATTGCAAGATTATATATGATATAAAGCTTATCATAGCCCCATTCTTAGTCTTCTTACAGCCTGCGATGGTTAATATCAAGCAAACAATAGCGGTTAACAAGAAGAACCAATACGAAGCATCAGCTATGTTTATAATTGTTTGTAATGGGTTAGATATGACCTCTACCGCATTTTTTACGAATTTTGCACATCCTTCTAAAAATCCCCATATGTTTTCTAGAACACTCCCTATTCCAACTATCGTTTCTTCCATACCTTGAAAGAAACCTACCTTTTCAACTACATCAGCTCCTTCAACTACACTACTTACAGCATCTACGTTGTCAAAGAAACTTTGAATTGTATAAACCTCGCATCTTTGTAATAACATTTTTATTTCCCCCTTATTTTTTATTTTTTATTAGAATATTTGTTGGATTAAATCAAATAACCAAGGTAGGAAGTATAAAGTTCCAAATGTTATTCCGTACATTGTTACTATTGTTCCTAGTGAATCCATGTGTCCCTTCATACTCTTCTTAATAACATCTTTTGCACAAAGTATTATACATAGCCAATATCCAACTTTTCTTACAAGTGTAAGTATCTCCATCCCTGCTCTATCAATTGCTTCGTAACCATTGGCAAAAGAGTTTATACAGCTTAAATCCATTGTTAAAGCTATTATTGTAACTAACGCCATGTATTTCTTTTTATTTCTTTTCAAGTGACCTAACATTCTATCAAACTTATTCATTTCCTCTATTGCTTCCTTATTTAAAAACTCTCTAACTGTATAAACCTCGCATCTTTGTAATAACATTTTTATTTCCCCCTTATTTTTTTTAAAATTTTTATTATTTTTTAATTACATAGTATAAAACATTTCATATATGCTCATACTATAATTACAAACACATTAGATTATCTTTTATATAAATCAAACTTAACCTTGGAGGTGATTCATTATGACAAGTGGTACTTTTATAGCTTTAGGATATGTTGCATGTTACGCTGTTGTTGAATTTTGTGTAAGATTCTTATAATTAAATACTTCTACTTCTCTTTAGCTTCTATGTTATTCATAGGAGCTTTATTTTTTTAATTATACATCCATACACCTTTTCTTTTCATCTCTTCTATTACTAGAAGCTTTATAAAATTACTTTGACCTATTACTGACGAGTTATCTTTTATAAAATTATAAATACTTAACTCCTCTGCCGTTCTTTTAAATGATATTGGTATTCTTATGTCTTCTGATTTAGATTTACCCATTTTTATTCACCCTTTCATATTTTTGCTTTGTTTGTTACCCTCTTGATATACTATATGCAATTCTGTGTTAAATGTTTCCAACTTTATTTCATTTTGTGTAAATTTTATTTGTTTTGTATATTTCTTATCATTAGTAGTCTGAGTTGTTTGTTTTTCGTCTGTCTTAATACATCATATGCAGTCTTGCACAAGAAGTTGCATACTTTTTAAAATAATAAATAAAAAAAAGAGCAATGTATTTTTATACACTGCTCTAATCATTGAATCTTTATATTACACCTCTTTCTTTTAATACACTTACAAGTTCTTCTACTATGTATTTTTTACTTTGACTATGTAATGGTTCATAACATGGTATTATATAACCATCTAAAACATCAGAATCTTCCTTAATTAACTTGTAAACTTTTTTTGTATCTTTGTTTAAATATTCAGCTAAAATATCAATACAAAAAATAGTAAACTCCAAAACTTCCTCATTCATAATTTTACACCTCTCTTATTGTGTTACTTAGTTTCTTTTATTATTTTCCTATCTAAAAACTTCAATTCAAATGCCACCTCGCATTCTTCTATATATCTTTCGTTGATTAAATCATAACTCTTACCTTTTAATATAACCACACCATCTGAATATTTCGCTGAGTCTAAATCGAAACTTATCTCTTTCACTTTTAACACATGACCTTTTTCACTTATTAAAAACTTTTCATTATCATTTAATTTCAATTCCATACTTATCACATCCTACTATTATATAGCTTATATTCATCTCTAAGAAGCTCTCTATGATTATTTACCAACATTGTAAACAACTCACTTCTAGACATCTTATAATACGCACATAGTCCATCTATCTTATCTTTATCACTTTTAGTTACTAAAAATCCTATTGTCTTATCTTTTTTCATTTTTATCAATATCCTCTTCCATTACAATACTCCCTTCATAATACCTAAAATATCTTACCATATCAATTCTAATCCGTTTGTATAATGTTATAATATATTTTATCCTTCGACAAATGAAATGGTGTATATTGTCGTTATTTGCTTTTAAAAGTTTGTCCATTTTTATATTTCTTATGTTATACTTAGTTTGTAAGCAATTGTAGTTGTTGTTTATAGAAGAGTTCTATGTATCCCTTGCATAGACCTTCTCAATAATACTTATGGTTAATTTTCAATATGTAGTACCACATAATATTTTATTTTGTCAATGGTATGATGCAGTCCAAGTTAATTAAGTTTTTTTAATATAGCACATGTAACGACTCCCCTCTAGTAGTCATGCATGTGCTATATTATTATGTTTTTATTTAGTCTATTACTTTTTTATCTTAAACTTTGCATTTAATATCCTTTCAGTAACATAGGTATCAAATAGATAACTACATTCATCGTCTTCTTCTACCTTGTATTCTTTACCATCTTCATCTATCACAATTGTACCGTCTTTTAATTTTAAAACTTCTTTTATTGAAAACTCTTTATTAAATCTACTGATTGATAAACAAAGCTTCCTATAACCAAATAGATTGGAAGTTTGGAAGCAGTTGTCTTGAAAATCATCATCCCATACAACATCTAATTCAACGTTTTCACCATTTATTAGCTCTAACTCGATAGAAACTATGTCCGTGTAGCAATTTAACCTTTGCAAAGGAGACCTATTACCTAATAAGTATCCATCTAAGTTATTGTCATCTGTAATGGTTGCCTCTATTTCGTACCCATCGTTTGTATGATTTGCTACAAAATCAATAAAACTACCTTGTGGGATGTGTACGGTTTCACAATTTTCCAATATAAATTTAGCTATCTTAATATCTTTTTTATTATAATTTTTCATTATACCACTCTCCATTCATCAACTCTTCTATTATCAAGTTTATTACAATCAATCTTCATATACCATCCAATTATTATATAGAATATCTTCTAAATCAAAATTATAATCACTTATATAACTCTCATCATTGCTTAAATCCCATATGCTATATGAATCAATCATTTCTACGCAATTATAAAACTCATTATATCTTAGATAGTATTTAAAGAAACAAACACCTTCACGCCATTCTTCTTTTACAATTCTAACATCTACATTTGATTTCATATATTTAACAGCTTCAATTATATTCATATATACACCTACTCAATATTAAATTTGTTCCATTTATCATTAAGTTTATCATCATGATAACATACCAATCCTTTTGCATTTCTTCCACAGATAGGACATTCAAAATCATAAACTTCTCTTTCCCCAAATAACTCTTCATAAGAACAAGGTGTACATTCTATTTCTTCTCCATTTATCTTCAATATAAACTTATTCATATACAACCTACTTCCCAAATGTTTCTTTATCAAACTTATAATGTTTACATGTATGATAATCATCAACTTTCATATTGCAACATTCACAGTTCTCACTTTTACATATTAGAAATAACTCTAATGCTCCGCTTTTTATTTGAGAATGTTTGCAATATAAACAAGTTTCAGTTTTTGCGTTAAATATACCTTTTATAAAATTCTTTATTTTTCTTAAAATCATAATATCTTCTCCCTTTATCATAAGTTTTATTTTGTTAAAACACTTTGTTAAAACACTTTATTAAAACACTTTATTAAAATTATATTAGTTTGTTGAAGTTTCTTATGTCTATATCTTTATCTACTGCATAAGATTTTATTATCTCTAAAACTTCTTGATATTCATTTTCCTTTATGGTTTTTATTTTTGGATACATTTGTTGAAGAGAAGCCTTAGCATATGGTGGTTTTCCGCTATCTATTCTTTCTTTGTTAGCCTTATTCCATAAGTTTATTTGTCTAGCATGAACATCTATACCTCTGTTATTATTTGATTCAAGAGGCTGATATTTTAAAAATTCATATATATACATCCAAATAGCTCTTTTATTTGTATTAAGTTCATTTGATATCATACTTATTAACTTTCCACACTTCCTAGAAAACTCATCAAATGTTATATTGTTTTCTACTATTTCGGTTAAGGTTTCTTCAAGCTCTTCATTTTTATTTTCTAATTCAACTATTCTTTTATTTTTCATTTCCATTAATTTTGCATTACATTCTAATACTTTTGATATATCACCATTCATAAGTGCTTCTCCAAGCTCTATGAACACACATTGCTCATCAGCAATCTCATTGGCTACAACTTCAATAGAGGCATTTCCATCCTCAGCATCATACATAACATCCAATATCCTTCTTCTAAGCTCTTTCGCCACTTTGCTATCTCTAAGTAACATACCTACATTAAGAAGGCATCTTTTAGACATTAATATATTGCTTCTATTGGCAAACTTATAACCATCTGCTGTAAAATACCCTCTATAGTTAGTAACTGAGATATTCCAAGTTACTAACTCCTCTCTTAATTCTTTTCCTGTGAGTAATACCATGCCATTTTCTAATAGCTCACTTCTATTTTCCTTTATTAAAGTGTCCAATGCATCCTTTGTTATGTCAAAGTAAGAACATACATCTCCAACCGTTATAAATTCACAGTTGCTTAATGTTACTATGTTTTTAACACTTTCTAATATCTTAATATTATCATTGCTCATATACTTTTTTCTATCTTCTATATTATCTATTCCATTTTCAACTAAAACTGTATTCCCCATATTACAATCTCCCTTTTTATCTTCTGTTTTATTTTACACTCTACTTCTTTTCTATTAACTCTAATGTATTGACATTATACTTCTTGTCTATATCCTTAAACATACTACTTAATATTTCAAGTTCCCCATTATCTCTATATCTCTTAACTATTTTACCTAGCGTAGTATGATGCTCCCAATCAAAATCTGAACGTGGTATATTAGCTAAATTGTGTAATTCTAAGTATTTCTCTAATTTATATCTACTTTTTTCAGACAACTCTATCTTATTGTAATTATTTAAATAGTAGCTCTGAGCTGTATCCCCAAATACCATACCCATTGCCATCCAATCGTAAACCATCTGTTTAATATATTTATCATCCATATCTTTGCATCTATTTCTTATATAGTTGTAATAATAATTCCAATGATGCTTATTCCTTCTGTAATGATTACACCATGCAACTTCAAACTCACGTTTACACTTATGATATTTTCTAAGTTCGTTCTCACACTCCTCTAGCTTAACTTTATCGTCGCAACACCATATAGCATCCTCTAATTCTTTTGCTTTATCTTTAAACTTAACTCCATATTCACCATAAAACCATTTAGCATATGGTATAAATTCCGATGGTAAAAATTTACTCAAATCATGAGTTATACCGTGTATGAAATCGTCATTATTAATACACACTTTGAAAACATTTTTCTTATGATTTACTACATATTTAAAATAATCTATATATATTCCCATCAACAATCTCCCTATTTTGAACTTTGACAATATGCGCAAGCATATCCAATTAAAAATATAATAATTTTAATAATACTAATTTTATTTTTCTTCATAAATTTATTTCATTATTTTCTTCAAGTACCAATTAAATATCCCACCGCTACATATTACAATAACTGTTACTACAAAAACATACATACTATAAGGCATTATTATAGCTAACGAACGTGTAGCAGACATTATAATATGTATAATCATTACAATTTCTATTGTTATTATCGATATTAAACATCCTTCAAGAAAATTTTTCATATTTATATCTCCTTATGTTTTTTTATTAGTCTATTAATTAAAAAATGAATCGTAGAAAACCCAATCGAAGTTATCATAACTAATGATACTAATTTCATAATTGTAAACATATTAAATATAGTCCAAAAACTAAAGTATAAAAATACTACAACTATAAGTATATTTATCATCATGTCGACAGACTGTTCAAATATCTCTATTATCTCATCCATATTTTACCCCTTTCTTAAGTTATATATAACATATACTACTTTTTTTATTCTATGTAAACATCTATTTCATAAAACTATCAAATTCTTCTGCCAATTTATCTAAATTTTCAATTGTATAATGATTTATCGTGACATCTACACCGCTATGACCCAATAATTTACTTATAGATGTTATTGGCATTCCTCTATCTTTTAATATATTACTCATAGAATGTCTTAGGTCATGATTATAACCGCCATCGATACCTATTAAAGCAAATGCCTTTTTTACCCAAACGCATAGAGATTTTGACGATACTTGACCCAATTTATCCCCTTGAAACCTAGTCATAAACACATATGGAAATTTTATATTATCTAATTCTCTTTTTTCTTTTAATTTTAATAGTAACATCTTTACATTTTCATCAAATCTTAAGTTTCTTATTTTCCCACCTTTTTCAGTAACTCCTATTACCCATCTATTTTCAAAATCTATCATATCCCATTTTATTTGTGCTATCGCATTGCTTCTTGCCATCGTAGATAGTCCGAAATTTATGTAAACTTCTAATTGAAGGTTATCTTGCTCTTTTAGTTTCATCTTAAGTTCGGATAATTGCTCCTCTGTTAGAAAAGTTCTAGTTTGAACTTCTTCGCCTGCACTTGGTCTCTCGATTAAATCACACCAATTATCTTTAATTTTCCTCTTCTTCTTTAAATACATTAATAGAGATGATATTGCCGATATTCTTCTTCTTATTCTTTTTTCATTATTACCCTCAGACATGCAATAAGCTATATACGATTCTATTTCGGTTTCATCTATGTCTATTAAAAGTGCATCCATGCATTGCGCATTTAAGAATTTAAAGAATTGCATTATATCACTCTCATATCCATATAAAGTTTTCTCACTTCTCCCTGCTATTAACTTTCCTCTTTTGTATATCTCCCACAATTCTACGTTTTTAGGATTTGGTTCTCCACTCATTATTATTCTTTTACTTCTTTTCTTAGCCATATATTTTACACTCTCCGTTTATTATATCGTTTATTTTATTTTTTAGGTAAAAAAAGGGAGTGGAAATTCCACTCCTCGTAAAAAGTATATTGTTATTACTTATTTATTTTTTTTAATTCTGCGTTTACACTTTCATCCATTTTTGCTTCAACTTTTGCTTTTAAGTATTCTGCCTCTTCATTTGTTATTCTATTTCTCTTTCTGTATGCTTCTATATTTTCTAGCATTCTATCAACACCATAATCAAATAAAGTGTTGTCTATTATTAAATTTAAATCCTTTGCTACTTTAGTAGTTAATACCATATAATATCATCGTCCTTTTTATTTTTTTTATTTGTTTTTAAATATAAAAATAAGCACCTATAAACTAGGTACTTCCTCTATTATCGGATTGTGTTGTAACTCTATCAATAAGAATAACTCATCCCACATATCCCAATTTATAGTTCCTTGTCCAACGTAGAAATCTAACATTTCTTCCATTTTATTTCTATTGTAATTATCTTTTCCTATTGATATATTAGATAACAACAACGTGTATAGGTCGTAGTCTATATCAACATTCTTTTCTTCCATCATAGGCATCGTATTTTCTAATCTAAACTCAGAAGTGTCAGCGCTATATCTATTACCTAACATCATTCTATTTTGAGTTGTCATATATTTTGATATATTAGATTCCAATATGCTAACTTTCTTTTGTAGCAATGTAACTACATTACTTATATTACCGTGATAACTCAATACCGTATTCGGACTTAAAACACCACTTTTAACCATGAAGTTAGTTTCGCCTTGATAAGTTATTAAGTCTATGTTAGTACACTCGTATACTTTTTCTTGTGCTAGTTGATACACTACTGTTACAGGATTAGCTTGTAACCATGATTTAAATCCGTTTACATCTTGTGCGACAAGTCTTGATTTAGATATAGTGATATATAAATATTTAATACTAGTAGTAAATATGCCCTCAATGCTGAAATTACTAGATACTGTATTTACATTTTGAAATTTATCACAAACAAGTGGAGAACTAGGATTCATAATTGAAGAAGCAACAGTAGTATAGAAAGTCATATGAGTTTCTGAATGTGTTCCGTTATCTATAAAACCAACGCTACCATCCAACACAACTTGACCACTTCTCTCATGATAATAATACTTATCATCACTATGCTTTTCTACTGTATCCCATTCACGCAATATAGGTTTTTCCCATACTTGAGTTTCCGCATTAAGCCTTAAAAGACGTTTTTTATCTGCCTTATATTCTTTGAACTCATAAAAAGGAGTTGTACTTTTTAATATCTGAACACGTTTTATTTTTTTAGAGCTGAAATCTCCAACACCATTCCAGTAAATTTGTATTGAATATGCAGAACTACACACTTGTTCAGTAAAGTTTAAAACTCTTCCATCCACTTGTATATTTGAAAGTACTGCTTTATTATTTTTATCTACAAAATTGTATACGAAATTCGGTGGGTCTATATAAGTACCATCGGTGAACTCTGTCCTAATAGTATAGGTTTTGTTGCTTTGCAACTTAAAACCTAATCGCGAGCTGATGGTATTATTGCTTATTGGAGATAAACCTACTAGAGCAGAATCATCAAATAAATTCCCATCACCATCGACACTTGAAACTACTATTTCATCTGTTCCATCTCCGACTGATGCTATTCCTTCGAAGTAAGTGTCTACATCATCATTAGTATCTAAAACTACAAATGAATTTGATAAGGAATTTAAATCTCCATCAGTCCAACCATCAGATAATCTAGCATTTGCTAATGCTAAATACTCGTTAGTACCTAATTGGAAATCAACCTTTGAGTTTCCATTAATAGAGATATTTCTTTTCCATACTTTATTTTCATATATATCTAATATTAATTTTTTACTATTGAAGTTTGTAAAATAGCACTTATTCCCTAGTGTCGCATTTTCTTTTAACACACCACCACTATAAGGTATACATAAGTTTCCATTACTTACATTTTTATATGGAGTTCCTATGCTAAATAAACTATTCAACGTCCTACCCTTCAACTCTAACCCCTCAAAATAACCTTGCGAAGTTTCCTCTACACTAACAAAATCCTTATCAGTCACAACTGTACTAACCGTACTTTCTTCTAACTTCTTAACTCTATCTAGCTCTTTATTTAAGCTATCAATTTGAGCTGTATGAGTGTTTACAGTAGCCGAGATACTTTTAGGCACATCACCTTTTATAGTAGGCTCTATACCGTTCGCACATAGACTTGAAATGTTAGTTTTATTTGAGAATGTGCGTAGTTTAACTTGTTGTGCGTGTGGTAGTGGGATAAATTGAGATTTAGAAGTTGGAATTTTAACAATTACATTATTGTCATACATAAACTTTCTAGCATCTTGAAGTGTAACACCACCAAGTAAATTTTTAGGTATACCTATTTTAAGCTTATGAGAAGTAGCCTTTCCGTAATATTGTATTCCTTCTGAATCAATACCCCACACATCAGCACTTTTAAATCTACTACATATAACATCAGTTAATATATTATTCAAGTCATCATAGTTTGACATTTGATATATCAATGTATTAGTATGCCTATTAACAACGCTATCATTTACATTTTGACCGTTAAGAAGTACAGTTGTAAGATTCTTCTCTACCCCCCATACTCCATCAACTTCTTTTAACACATCACCTTTTTCTAATTGTACAGGACTTAAAATAGTTAATTTATCTTCTTGATATGGTTCGTATGGCGTTGCTTGTGTTCCGTATTCTATTTGTAAATTAGTATTTGGATTGTTGTTGTCAACTAAGCATATTTTAAAATATTTAGAATTTGTAGGAATCAAATCT
>NZ_JBOFYU010000232.1:0-58409 GCF_051654825.1 Clostridium sp. | reverse complement strand
ATCTTCATATTTCGTTTTATCATTTCGTTTTTCGCTCATTTTTAACCTCCAAAACCTCTTAAAGCCTTGATATTAGTATATCATAGAACTTTATTTCGTTCAACTAATATAATTTCGCTAAATGTATATTTAGCGAAATTACATAGATAATACGAATCAAGTTATAGGTATTTTGTAGAGCTTTTTAATAGAAATTATAATATCTATTTAAACTTAACTATGTTAGAATTTTTAAACTTAAATTCTCTTAGAAAAATTTTATCTATGTTTACATCCTAAAATTATATGTTTTTATTGTATTAAAAAAGAGATTTTAAAAATCTCTTTCTCGTAGTTATAATAATTTATTTAGTTTTTCAAATTCAATTTATTAAATAAATTGATTAATTCTTTGTTGTTATTTTTTCGATTAAATCTGCAACAATTAATTCTGATTTTGAAAATCCTTTTTTAAAGTATCTTATTTGTTTATACTTAATAGAATTCATTTCAAAATCTAAAACATCAATTCTTTCAGCTGTATAAACTACAGGATCTTTTTTTTCTTTTAATTTTATATGTACTTCCATAAAACCTCCAAGTTTACATAATGTTTGTTATGGTACACTTTTATATACCTATAAATATATTATACTTTATAATGTAAAAAAAAAGAAAGTCAAAAGACTTTCTTTTTTAATTATTTAAATATACCAAATGGCTTTCCAACTGGTAAAAATACCTTGCCAAAATGTTTGTTTAATACAGCAGCTCCTGAACCATAGAATGATAATATTGCTATTCCTAATTCTGACCATGCTGCTAAGCTATGCATAAACTCTGGCATTATACCAAATGCATTTAAAGCTAAACCAATAAATAAGAAATCAATTAAGACAAAAATTGAGAATAAAACTTTATGAGTTTCCATTGCTCCAATTGTCATAAAGATTGTAAAGATTAAGTATGCTAAGAAAGCAAAACCTAATTGTTTTGTGTCAGCTGCAGCAGCTAACTTTTCTCCAAATACTCCATTTTGAATTAACCAAGTCATTCCCATTGAGTACCAGAAGAATGCATAAGCTCCAAAAGCTGTAGCACCAAATGTATTATCATGTTTAAAATCATTTATACAAGCAAATAATTGAGCTGTAGCTCCTAAGAAAATAGCCCAAGGTAATACTAATGATACACCTTCAGTTATTCCTAATTTTTGTGAAGACGCAACTAAAGTAATTACAGCTAATCCAAAAAGTCCTAATGCAGATGGATCGGCAGTTACTATTTTGATTTCCTTTGTTCCTTCCATATTCTCCTCCTAAGTTATAAGTATAATATCAACTCATAGATAGTAACAAATAAACTTAATAAAGTCAATAAGATATTTTTTTCCTATTTTTTATAATTAGCTATTTGTTCAGCTATATCATCTAAGTATTCAAGTCTTTCATATTTTTCTAGTAAAGTTTCCTCTAATGATTCTTTTTCACTAGTCAATTCATTTAATAATCCATAATTAGAAGAGTTTTTCTCCATCTTTTTATCAATTAATGATATCTTTTCTTCTAAACCTTCAATAACATTGTGGATCTCAGAATACTCTTTTTGCTCTTTAAAGGTAAACTTTGGTCTAGTATCCTTGTTTTTATTATATTCTTTTTTAGGCTCTACAACTTCCCTTTCTTTTGGAAGGCTAACTTCTTCTAATTCTTTAGATATTAAAAAATCACTATAATTTCCTGTATATTCTTTTATATAACCATTTCCTTCGTAAGAAAATATTTTATTACAAATTCTATCTAAGAAATATCTATCATGGGATACAACTATAACAATACCCATAAATTCATCTAAAAAGTCTTCTAGTATCTTTAATGTTTCAATATCCAAATCATTTGTAGGTTCATCAAGGACTAATACATTAGGTGCTTCCATAAGAGTCCTTAATAATTGAAGTCTTCTCTTTTCCCCTCCAGATAGCTTTTCAATTTTTGTATATTGAAGTGTTCCATCAAATAGAAATCTTTCAGCAAGCTGAGATGCTGTGATTTGATATCCATCTTCTGTAGGTATGTTTTCTCCACCTTCACGAATATAGTCTATTGCTCTTACATTTCCATCTAAATCCTTATAATCTTGTGAAAATGAACCTATTTTAACAGTGTCTCCTATTTCAATTTCACCTTTATCCTGTTTTATCAATCCAGTAATTATATTAATTAAAGTAGTTTTACCCATACCATTTTTACCAACTACTCCTACTCTATCTTCCTTTAGGAATATGTAGCTAAAATCATTTATTAAATTTAAATTATCAAATGATTTAGAAATAGAATTTATTTCTATTGTCTTTTTACCTAATCTTCTTCCTACAAAAGGCATTTCAATATCATTGTTTTTTTCAATATATTCTTGGTTTACTAAATCATCAAATCTTTGTAGACGAGCTTTTTGCTTAGTTGTTCTTGCTTTTGCTCCTCTTCTTACCCATTTTAATTCCTTAACAATAAGCTTTTGTCTCTTTTCTTCATTAGCTGATTCTATTTGAATTCTTTCAGCTTTCTTTTCAAGAAAATCTGTATAGTTTCCTTCGTATGAAAATAAATTACCTCTATCTAATTCTAACACTTTATTAGCTACACGATCTAAGAAATATCTATCATGGGTAATCATTAATAAGGCACCCTTTCTCTTGTTTAAGAATTCCTCAAGCCATTCTATAGATTCTGAATCTAAATGGTTTGTAGGCTCATCTAGTACAAGTAATTCACAAGGTGTAATTAAAGAAGATGCTAAGAATACCCTCTTCTTTTGCCCACCAGATAACTCTCCCATTTTAGAATTGAAGTTATTTATTCCAAGCTTAGTTAAGATAGATTTAGCTTCACTTTCTAAATCCCATAAATTCATATTATCTATTTTGCTTTGTAATTGTATTAGATAATCGTTATTTACTCCTTCTTTACCTTCATTTATATCATTTAATAAAGTTTCATACTCCATAATTAATTGCATTTCTGGAGTGTCACCTCTAAATATTTGTTCTAACACAGTGGCATTTGGATTAAAATCGGGATTTTGAGCTAAGTATTCTATTCTAATATTTTTCCCCTTTATAAGTGATCCATCAAAGAATTCATCCTTACCAGCAACAATCTTTAATAGAGTTGACTTTCCAGCTCCATTAATTCCGATTAATCCAATTTTATCTCCATCATTAATTCCAAGAGAAACATTGTTTAATAGCACTTTTTCACTATATGTTTTATTTATATTTTCTAATGTAAGTAAGTTCATTATTTTCTCCTCTATAGTTAGTTATTCATTTTTATTTTATCATCTTACATGTTATTTTTAAACATAAAAATACTTTACTAGTTGCTTTGTAAAGAATTCTAAATATTGTTATCTAGAATTGACGTTATCTTATTTATTTCATATCGTCTATCTTTCCACCAATCTCTACTCCATAACCTTATATAGCGAATACCCTTTTCTTCAAAAACTAACTTCTTAAATACATCGTCTTTTTCAACAGTAAACTCGTTGGTATATACATTATAATCACACTCAATACATAGGATTACCTCATTAGTGTTTCTATTATAAACTAATATATCTATTAAATACCCATAAAGCATCACATTTCTTTCTATAGAATACCCAAGCTTAGTTAAATGACTTATTATATCTTTGAGTATTTCATTTTTTATACAATCCTTATCTTTTTTTAGAGATTTGATGTTAAAAATATAATCTTCTTCATTTATAACTTTAATTTTATCAATATCTTTTTGAAGAATATAATCTATAGATGTATTAATTAATATAACGCTATTGTAAGGACATTCATTTGAATTTAAATATACATTTGCCTCTTCTTCATTACATATAACACAAGGGTACATATTAGTTATTAAATTTTCAGAGAGTAAAAGTTTACTTTCTAAGGTTATTTCACTTAATGTATTTTCTAAGGTAGTACTATTATTAATATCTTCTAGATCTTTATCTTTGATGAAATTGTTTAGACATTTATAATACATGTTACTTGCTGCATTTGATAAAAGCTCTTTCTTTTTTAATAGATTTATATATATTTCATTTAATATTATTTCGTAATCAGTATAGTAATGGAGCTTATCATTATTTGAAGTTTCAACATCTTCTATCTTTGAATAGATATATAATTCTGGAATGAACTTTAATAAGTCGTTAGTTTGATTTTTTACATTTAAATTACTATAACAATAATTTAATATTTCCTCTTCTATTGGGGATAATGATGTTAAATTAGTTTTAATGATAATAAAGGTTTTATAGTTTTCTAAAGTCTTCTTAATATCTTTTAAACTATCTTCTATACCCTCTTCATTCAGTAACTTTAAAATAAGATTTTCATATTCAACATTATTTAATACATTATTTAAAAAATCTAAAGTATTTAAATAGTTATTTACTATTATATAGTTACTTTCTAAATTATTATAAATAATATCTTCTTCTTTAATATATTTAGACTTATTTTCTTCTAGCTTTTTTAAATATCCTTTTTTCTTTATCCAATACAAAGGATTGGGCTTCTTGTATTTAAAGTTATCGTCAATAAGGTAATGGTTATACTTTGTATTAATAGTTGAGGTTAAGGCTTTTAAATCATTTAAAGATAACTTTTTATTTACTATAACTGCTTCTATAAAATCATTAGTGTATTTAGTTTTATTTAATTTAATCTCTATATTACTTCTATCTTTTAAAATGTCTTCAATGTTATTTAGATATAAATTTATATCTTTAATGTTTAAATCTCTTTTTATTTTATCAAAGCTCTTATTATTACTAAATCTCTTATATTTATTATAATTAGTACTGGTATCATTCTCTAACAAACTATTTATTGAATCTTTAACATCTTTATATGAATATTCCATAAAAGGCTTCTTTTCCATAAATGTTTTATAGTATTCATATCTACTATCACATTTACCAATCTTACTATTAGACATATTATACATATCTAGTTTTGTTAAACCTGATTTATCTAAATCTATAAAAAAACTATTTATTTCTTTCAATAAATCTATTTTCTTATCAATCTCTCTTGATAAAAGATTCATTTTACTTAAAATTAAATTACTCTTGTTATTTAAAGCAAGTTGGATCTTTTCAATTACAAGATTATTTATATCAAGATTATGGATATCCTTTGTATTTAATTTAATTAAATTTAATGTATTATTATTAAAGGTTATTTTGTTATCTTTTTTAGTAACAATTAATACTTTTTTATTATTTAAGATATTTATTGAGATAATATCTTCTAATACACTTAAATAATCTCCCTCAATTGATATTATACTTTTATCCTTTTGCAATGAATCTAAAACAATTTTATTATCACTATAGCTTAATCCTTTTATAAAATATAAATTATTATTTTTTATTACCTCATTATTCATAATTTATAACCACCAATTAAGGTAGTTCTACCCCCTATACTATTATGCTATTTCTATATAGTATGTTTATTTATAAAAAGATAGTATAATATTGTTTATTCCTATAAAAAAAATGACCTAAATTAATAGGTCATTCTAAATGATTATTGAGCTTTATATGTTACACCATATTGTTCATAGTATCTGTTTATAGCTTCCTTCATTTCATCATTTATATAAACAACACCGTTGATTTCTTTCATATATAAATGTTCAACTACTTCTTGCATAGTTACTATAGGATATGTAGTAATTCCAAATACATTTTTTATTTCTTCTTGAGCTGATATATCTGACTTACCCTTCTCCATTCTATCTACAGAAATTATAAGACCCTTTATATCAACATTTCCTTGAGCTTTTAGTATTGGAGCTGTTTCGTATATTGATGTACCTGCTGTCATTACATCTTCAACTATTACAACCTTACTTCCATCACCAATTTTAGCTCCAAGTAATATACCACCTTCACCGTGATCCTTTACTTCTTTTCTATTTGAACAATACTCAACATTTGCATTGTATAATTGATTCATTGAAATTGATGTAGTTACTGTTAATGGAATTCCCTTATATGCTGGGCCAAATAATACATCTACGTCATTACCAAAGTGATTATTAATAGTTTTAGCATAAAACTCTCCAAGCTTTTGTAATTGCTCTCCAGTTGTATAATTTCCAGTGTTTATAAAGAATGGCGTTTTTCTACCGCTTTTTGTAGTAAAATCTCCAAATCTTAAAACATTACTTTCAACCATAAATTCAATAAACTCTTCTTTATATCTCTCCACGTTTAACATCCTTCCCTTACAATTTATATAGTCAAAACTATTTTAACATTATTTATTGTATTTTACTAATATTTTATATGAAAATTTTAGTTTCATTCGTAAATATTTATAAACAAATTATATAAACTGTCTTTTTCACGTATTTTCTAAATAAAAATGCAATAACCATAAGGCTATTGCATTTTTGTTTAGGAACGTGAATATGGTGGTTAAATTAGTTATTACCTGTAATTTCTTTCTCTAATTGATAAAGACGTGCTCTTTCTTCTAAAGTAAGAGGAGTTTCACTTTCTCTTTTATTTATTAATTTTTCTAATTCAGTGTATTGCGCATCTCCAAGCTTACTTTTAATGACCTTAGTTTTATATTCCTTTAATAAACACTTTTCTTGAACAGATAAATATTCTCTATTTTCAACCTTTGTTCTAAATGAATTTACTTGTTCTTTTTCTTCAGAAGATAAAAAACCTTCATTTTCTGGAGTCCAAAACTCGTCGAACTTCATTGTGCTTTGTGGAGCAAAATTATCGACTGATACTCTAAGACTATTAGGTTTACACTGCTCAGCCTTTGCAATTACAGTATTTGATGTCTGAAATGACATTAAAGCTATTACTGATAAAATTAATAATCTCTTTTTCATGCCTTGGTTACCTCCTTGACACATATTCACATTATTATTATTACAAAAATAAAATATATTAAGCACGGCAAAAAATGTATATTTTTTATTCTCTATTACTAGGCTTTACTCTACATGAGAAAATAAAGGTTAATGTAAGTGCAATAGGAATTATAAATATGGCTTTTTCTATACCAAAGTTATCTGAAGCAAATCCAATAGATAAATTAGTAGTTGTATTAACAATACCAGCTAAACTTATTATTAAGCCAGTTATAAAAGCAACATTTACTTTAAATAGATCACTAATAACTATAATATATGTTGGGAATATTATAGAGAAGAATAATCCTGAAAATGATATTAAGTATAAACCTGATTCACCTAAAAGTAACCCAGTTACAAATAGTATAGCAGCGATAAGAGAAAATATATTTATTGATTTCAAAGAACCTATTTTTTCTGCTATAAAACCACCAAAGAATCTTCCAATAGTTAAAAATACAAAAAATAAAGAGATAAACGATGCTATTTCTGATTGTGATAAATCTATAAATTTATTTTCTATGTATATAGGTAACCAACGACCTGTAGCTTGTTCAGATATAATATAAAATCCTAAACTAAAGGTAAGAATCCATATTATCTTCTTGTTTAAAATATCCTTTAAGTTTATTTTTGAATCTTTTTCCTTAGTATCTCTATTACTTGATGTAGGTATTTTAATAAAGATAAATATTGCAAAGGTTATAATAGCAAATAATGCTCCAAATATATAAATTTCTCTCCAACTAATCCCTTTATCTATTAACACACCTGATAATTTCTGTGAAAAAGATAATCCTGCTCCATATGAAAAATGTGTTAAATTCATTATTATAGTTTGACTAGTTATCCATATTAAAGGTATTACTGTATTAGCTGCTATAGAAAGCATTCCTAAGAATAATTGAATTAATATAAATCCTATTGTGAAAATATTAAAATTGTTAGCTGATGCTAAAATGATATTAGCTATAGATGCACCTACTAATCCTATTAAGAATAATTTCTTTTGTCCAATTTTTTCACAAAGACTTCCACCTATAAAATTAAAGATTAAATAGGCTAAAGATCCAAGTGTAAACATTAGTGAATATCTACTATCAGATAAAGCAAATTCACTTTTTATAGAAGAACCAAATATGTTTATAAAGCCCTCTGCTGAAGCCATAACAATCATAATAACAAGTATCATAAAGGTTGAAACGTATTTATTTTTAATATTCATGTAACTAACTCCTTTTCTTTTGTTTTGCCATTAATAATACTACCATAATAAAAATATTTTTAAATGTTTTTATAAAAATTTGTTGTATATAATTCAAAAATTTAAAAGGAGAAATCTTTATTCTAAGATTTCTCCTTTTTATTATTTAAGACTATTAACAAATCTTTCAATCCTTTTTAAAGCTTCCATTATATCTTCCATAGATGCTGCATAGCAGGCTCTTATAAAGCCTTCACCACAATCACCAAAGGCATTGCCAGGTACAGCTAGGACTTTTTCACTAAGAAGAAGCCTTTCACAAAACTCATCTGAAGATAATCCAGTAGTTTTAATACAAGGGAATACATATAATGCCCCTAACGGCTCAAAACAATCTAAACCAATTTTTCTAAAGCCATTTACTAAAACTCTTCTCCTTCTATTATATTCACGAGCCATTTCTTCAACGCTAGAATCACCATTTTTTAATGCTTCAATTGCGCCATATTGAGCTGTAGTAGGAGAACACATTAAAGCGTATTGATGAATCTTCTTTAAAGCATCTATTAATACAGGATGCCCACACACATACCCTAATCTCCACCCTGTCATTGCATAAGCTTTTGAAAATCCATTAATAACTAATGTTTTATCTCTTACTTCTTCAAAGGATGCTATAGATACATGTTTTTTATCATAGGATAACTCTGAATATATTTCATCTGAAAGAATAATTACATTTTTATCTTTAAGAACTTGCACTATACCTGCTAATTCTTCTCTTGTCATAATCGCTCCTGTAGGATTATTAGGAAAAGGAATTATAACTACCTTTGTCTTTTCTGTAATTGCCTCTTCTAGCATTTTTGGAGTAAGCTTAAAATCATCTTCAGCTCTTAAATTAATAACCTTTGATGTAGCCCCTGTAAAGGCTGTACATCCTTTATAAGCTACAAAGCTTGGCTCAGGAATAATAACTTCGTCACCAGGTCCTACTAAGGCTCTTAGGGCTAAATCTATTCCTTCACTACCTCCAACTGTTACAAGTATCTCAGTTTCAGGTTTATAACTTAAATCATATCGTCTATTTAAAAACTTGTTAATTTCTTCTCTAAGTTCAATAAATCCTGCATTTGAAGAATAATGAGTATGTCCTTTTTCTAGTGAATAAATACCAGCTTCTCTTATATTCCAAGGAGTAACAAAGTCAGGCTCACCTACACCTAATGAAATAACATCATCCATCTCGTTTATAAGGTCAAAATATTTTCTTATTCCTGAAGGTGGCATTTCTCTTACATTTTTTAAAATCATATCTTCTAAAATCATATAAATATAGCCTCCCTACCATTTGATTTTCTTTCTTTAAATATAGTACCATGATCCTTATATTTCTTTAGAACAAAGTGAGTTGCAGTTCCTGTTACATATTCTTGAACGGCAAGTCTACCTGAAACAAACATTGCAACTTCCTTCATAGTTTTACCTTCTACTATTACAGTTAAATCGAATCCTCCTGAGGACATAAGATAGCATGCCTTTACCTGTTTAAAGTTATATATTCTTTCTGCTACCTTATCAAAACCATCGCCTCTTTGTGGTGTTATTTTAACTTCTATTAATGCTGTTACAGTTTCCTTACCTGTATTTTCCCAATTAATTAAAGTTGTATAACCTGCTATAATGCTCTTTTCTTCATAATCTCGAATAGCTTCTCTTACCTCTTCAACAGTTTTTCCAGACATTACAGCTATTTCTTCATCACTATATCTACTATTCTTTTCTAAGATTTCTAGTATTTCATCCATTTTAAATCCTCCATTTCTTTATAATAAAAAAACCTTCATCCCAAAAAGGGACGAAGGAATAACTTCGCGGTACCACCCTAATAGATAAATAAATTTATCCACTCAGCTAGAATAATTAAATTCTATCCTCTATAACGTGAGGAAATCGTCATTACCTACTTAAGAACTATGTTCAAATTTCTCAATAAGAGATTCAAAGGCTGCTTCTATTAAGATTACCTACTAAAGTCACACCAAATCTTTAGCTCTCTAAAAGGGTTCTCAATATACTCTTCCTAATCACTATCTTTAAAATATTAATTTTTTATATTATACAAAAATATTTTAGTAAATTCAATAGTTTCAGAATATTATTTCTAATTTAATGTCTATATTTTCTATGTCCATCATCAAATATTAAAGAAAATAAAATACTTGTTAATAATATAATAACTATCATTAAAATAGATACTAAAACGGATAATTCTATATTAAAGAATAATAATATTAATTTAAGTCCTGTAAACATTAATATAAATGCTACACCATGCTTCATATATCTAAACATATTATTTAATCTAAGAAGGATATAATACATACTTCTTAATCCTAATATAGCAAATATATTTGATGTATAAACTATAAATGTATCTGTAGTAACAGAAAATATAGCTGGTATTGAATCAAGTGCAAATATTACATCTGATGATTCTATTATAACTAAGATTACAAACAATGGTGTTGCATATAAAATGTTATTCATTTTTACAAAAAACCTATCACCATGAATTGTATCAGTTATTGGTATAATACAGTTTATTAATTTAACTAATACGTTGTTTGTAGATACTTTTGTTTCATGTTTATCTAATAACATCTTAAAGCCACTTATAACTAAAAGTCCTCCAAATATGTATAATACCCAATGAAATTTATGAATTATCCCTACTCCAAGCAAGATAAAAATTAACCTTAGAATCATAGCACCAAAAATTCCGAACTTAAGTATTCTTTCTTGATATTCTTCTTCAACATGGAAGGTAGAAAATATCATTAAAAATAAAAATAAGTTATCTAAGCTTAATGACATTTCAATTATATATCCACCTAAGAATTCTATACCTGCTCTTTGTCCACGAGTAATATATACATATATATTAAACAGTATAGCTAAGGTGACCCAAAAAAGTAGTTTTAAAAAAGATTTTCTAGCTTTCATTTTAACCTCACAAATATTTATTTACATATAAGTTATATGATTGCTTTTACATATTTATTTCTAAAAAAATAAAGTTTATGAATAAAACATAAACTTTATTTAAAAGTAAGCTTTTTAATTTCTAGTATCTCTTTAATTTTATTAATTACTATTTCCTCATTAGATTCCCAGTTATCTTCTATAAAAGATAAGTTTTCTACTATAGTATCTATTAAAATATTAACCCAGCTAACTATTTTCCCTTTACTTATTACTTTGTTATCATGCTTAACAGTAATAGTATTATTATCATAATTTATTGTTACATCACTTATTCCACTTAATAAATTTAATGACTCCATTAATAAGTATTCATATACCTTATATTTTTCTTCAATACTTATTTTTTTACTAAAAACTAAATCTAAAGTGTTTTCATCTTTTTGAATATCTTTAAATGATAAATATTTTTTAATAAATAGACCTTTAATGCCCAAAATTACTACCTCTCAATACCTGTTTTTTTATATTCTTTTAATCCATCAAATGATGGCTCTTTACCTTGTTCTAAACACTTTTCTACATATTCAATTAAAATATAAATACTCATAACATATACCTCTCTTTATAGTTTTATTAATGTATATGTTATGAGTATTTGAATTATTCAATACTTATATTTATTATTTAATTTTTTTTATGCTTAATAATTAATTTTGTTATTGTAGAAACAAATATTATACCTAAAGCTAAAGAACCAGCTGCTGCTAAGGTTTGAATACCTGTTTCTAAAGACTTCATAATATTACCTGTAATTGCTTCTACCATTGTATAATACATTCCTCCCCCTGGAACTAAGGGGATTAATGCACAGATAACAAAGGTTGTCACAGGTGTTTTTAATATTCTTGCAAAAATTTCTGAATATGAGCTTAAAGCAACAGAAGCTAAAAATAATGCCATTGTTTCAGAAAGATTTATCATAATACATGTTTTATAAACAAACCATCCTAATGCACCACATAATGCTGCAAAAATTAAATTCTTATTTTTTATATTAAATAATATACCAAATCCTAATGATGCAATAAATGCTGAAAATACTTCTAATATCATCTTAAATTCCTCCAAAAACACTCATCCAAAAGCTAAGAACTGATCCTGTTCCAATTGCAACAGCAATGGCTATTAAAAAGGCTTCTGCCCCTCTAGTTAATCCAGATACTAAATCACCTGCTACAGTGTCTCTAATAGCATTTGTAATAGCTAAACCAGGTACAAGAAGCATTATAGATCCTATAATAACCTTGTCCATATTATCTGCTAATCCAAGCTTAATAGATATAATTGCAAGTAAAGCTAAAGCCCCTGCTGAAATGCTGTTAATAAAGAATTGATTTATCTCAATACTTTCACCCTTTATTGTAATATATTTAATTATTAATCCTATAAAAAATGCTGATATAGCATCCTTAAGAGAGCCTTGAAATAAAAATACAAATCCAAAGGCTCCTAAAGCAGAAAATAATAAAGTTGTATTAAGAGAATATCTCTTTCCATGATCTATTTCCTTTAACATCCCCTCAAGTTTATTTATAGAAATATTATTTCCTTGAACACCTCTTGAGATATCATTTACTAAATGTATTTTATGTAAATCAACAGATCTATTTGAAATTCTTCGTACTAATGAATATGTTTGTCCATCTTTTGAAACTGATACTATTATTACTGTTGGTGTTGCAAAACTATCTGAGTCTTCTACCCCATATACCTTACAAATTCTATTAATAGTTTCTTCAACTCTATATGTCTCCCCACCGCTTTCTAACATAATTCTTCCTGCATATGTTGCTACATGTAGTATTTTGTCAATATCCATTTTAGCCCTCATTTCTAATAAAATAATTTGTTAATTTACAGCTTTACTAATTTTGTTATTTCAATTTATTATCCTCAAACCATTTTAAAGCACCTTCTACTGAAAAGTCCTCTTCTTCGCTCCATTCATATTTATTATCTAGCTTTCCATTTGAATATTTTGCTAAGCTTGGAGTTCCAAACATCTCATATTTATCTCTAAATACTTTTAAATCATCTTTATTTAAATAAAGTTCTTTTAAGTTAAGAAAATATAATTTTTTATCTAACTCATATTCATCAATTAGCTCTAAAAATGGTTCTTCAAAAGCATCACAATCCTTACAAGAAGGGTTACCTATATATACATAAAACTCTTCACCGCTATTTATTTTTTCTTCAAAAGTAAATTTATTTAAAGATGTTAACTTATGATATAAGTTAGTAAAAGAATTGTTAAATTCATTTACTTGAGCAGTTGATTCATCTAATTTTACTTGTAAGTTAGTTGATTTTGTATAAAAATAGACACTACTTCCTAAAGATCCTATTACAAGGCCACAAATTAAAATATTTATTATCGTTTTCTTCATATGAAATCACTCCTAATTTATAGATTTTTACTACATAACCTAAATATTCTATAAATTATCAAAAAAACCTTTTTTTATTATAAAGCTGTATATTTACTATACATTAATATACAGCTTTATAACTATTTTTTCAAATAAATCTTTCCTTCAGTTCCTGTAATATAATAACCTACCTTTATACCTTCTCTAAATTTAATATAATAATTTTGATTTTGATAATCATCTAAAAGTGTTTCGTAAGGTATTTCTGACTCTAAAATATTATAGCAATGCATTTTATAGTGAATTTTAGATTCCTCTTCTTCAACATACATTATCCATCTATCACCATGAGTCTTAATAACTTTGTATATTACCCCGTTAAGTATCTGACGCATATCTAGGTCTTTAATTTCTACATCTACAGTTTTATCTGTTAACCTTATCTTTCTTGGGCTTTTTATATTTTTAACTTCATTTGTATATAAATAATACTCAACAACTTGTTTATTTTCTTTAGCAAAATTAAATTTATCATAGTCGGCCTTAGAAAGCCTCTTTTTCCTTAAGATTATTTTATCATTATTATCTTTATTTAAACTTAATAAAATTATTGTAGTTCCTTCTTTTGATTGATAAATTTCTCTTATAATACCTTGGTCTTTAAAGGATTCATCATCTACATCTAATTCTATTCGATATTTCTTAAATAAATAGTCCTTTATATTTTCATTTTTTTCGCTTAAAAGAAGGTTTTTGAAAATTTTATAATTTATATATAAGTTTCCGTAGTAATAATTTACTTTTTCTCTATCATTGAGCTCAGTATATACTTTAATTAAATGAACATATGCATATAAAAGCCTTCTATAATAACTATCCTCGCTTATTTTTTCCTTTGATTTAGTAGGCCGATGGTTAATTGCTTCTATCCTTGCAAGTTCTGCAAACTTAACTGCTTCTTCATAATCCTTTTCTTCTATTTTTATAGTGCATAACTCATTTATTATTTGACATTTTTTCATATGAGCAGAAGAATCTTCTTTAAAGTCAATATTTATGGCTTTATCTATTTCATTTAATGCTAATGAATAGAAATAAAACTTATCTTTGTTATTAACAGAGTTAACTCCAAATTCATATAGAATATCACTATAAATAATGCAGGTCTTTTTTATTTCAATATTATTTTTAGAATTAACTAAAATACTTTCAATAAGTTTTTTAGCTTCTAACAAATCTTCGTTTGATGTTTTTCCATAACTTGAGTTAAATTTATAGCAAGATGCTAAAGAACATTTAGTTTTACTATTTTCAGGATCTAATACCAAAGCTCTTTTAAGCTTGTCTATTGCACTTTCTTTAGAAGTTTCAAACTTAGAATCTATTCTTAATCTTCCTTCAAGTAAATTACTTTTTTCTATTTCTCCATATACTTTCCAAGTTCTTGCTAGATTTATAAACTCTTTTTTAGTAGACACCTCTTTTATTATATTATTACTAACTCCTTTAAAGGATTGTATATGAGCTTTTATAATATATATTTCTGGATGTTTATAATACTTTAATATATTATCAATTTCATTTAAGGGATCTATGTTTGCATAATTATCAGAATTAATATTTTTGAATAAATCCATTGCTTTAAATAAATAATCTATTTCTATATCACTTGTTCCTTCTTTTATGTTTGATAATATTTCTTCTACTTCTTTTTTACTATAGAAATAAGTTTTTTGAAGCTTATTATCTATATATTCTCTATCATAATTGCCATTCATTTCCCTCACCCCATTCTATTTTTTTATATACTTAATTATATTAGTGTTACTAATAAACATATTCATTGATTTTATAAAATATTAAAATAAGTCATTAATAAAATATTATTAATGACTTATACCTATAATTCCTTATACATTAATAGAAAGTTTTGAAGTATCTTTGCTGTAATTCCCCAAATAACATAATCTTTATATATATAAAATATTGAAGGATACTTTCCACCCTTAAACTTATATTGTTTTCCATTATTTATTAATTCATAAGGGAAGCTTTCATTTCTTTTAACAATTATTTCATTATCATAAATTAAAGGTTTATGAGTAAGTAAAAATTCCAGTGGAACTAAAAATATATGATCAACCTCATCTTCGCTAATTTTAACTTTACTTATATCTTTTATATAACCTACAAAAGGGTGAATAAGAAGGTCATAATGAGTAGTTAATACATCTAATGGTGCAATTATTTTAAACATATCTTCTTCTAAACCTAATTCTTCATATACTTCTCGTTTTACTGCGTCTAGTGGTGATTCACCTTTATCAATTTTTCCTCCTGGAAATGAAATATCACCTGGTTGACTTCTCATATTCTTTGATCGTACTTGAAAAACTATATAATCCTTATTATTATTTTCTACTATTAATATAGCAATTGAGGCACGTTTCATTTCTTGCCATCCATTAATATATGCTTCATAATTATTGAATTTATTTTCTAGTTCTTTAATCATCATATATCTCCTCTTCTTTAAAGTCTTCTATAAATATATTATATGATAAATTTAAAAAAGGTTTAATATATATATAATTTAATGTTACTTTTTGTTGTAGTAGTGAATACAATATACTATATTAATTACAATATGGAGATAAGAATGTACACAAAAGGTGATTTTCATATGCATACTATTGAATCAGATGGTGATTATACTCCAACAGAAGTAGTAATAATGGCTAAAGAAAGTGGCTTAGATGTTATTTCTATAACTGACCACAATACTACTAATGGAGTAGAAGAGGCAATTAAGGCTGGTGAATGGCTTGGAGTTAAGGTAATTCCAGGTATGGAACTTTCAACAAGATTTAATGGTAAAAAAACTCATATCCTAGGATATTTTACAAATGATATATATAAGGATAAAGATTTTTCACGTTGCCTTAGATATATAAAAAAGCATAATATTAGGTCTCTGCAAGCAATTATAGGAAATAGTTATGAAAATATTGATAGAAAAAATGTTAATAAAGCTAAATTAGATACAGAAACAGGTATAGATTTTTTAAGATATTTTGGTGCATGTGTTGTTTTAGCACATCCAATAAGAATTAAAGGTGGAATCTTGAATCAAGTTTTAAATTTAAACTTTGATGGTATAGAAGCTATTTATTCTAAAAATTCTAGTATTGATACTGAACACTTCAAAAACATAGCAAGAGAAAAAGGATGGATTTATACTGCTGGATCTGATTTTCATTCAGATTTAAGAGTAGATTCTAGACATGGAAGCATTGGACAAGTTCACTTGAATTCAGAAGAAATTGAGTTGTTAATTTCAAAATGTGTTGTTTCAAATTTAAAAAGCTAAAAAAAGAGGATGATTTTAATTAATCATCCTCTTTTATACTATATAAATTTAATTAAGTACTTAACATAAAAAGAACTCTTTTGTATAATATGTATATATATGATAATTTATCTTATTTTATCATAAAAAAGAATAAAGTGAGGTTACTTAAATGTTAAAGGATTTATTAAAGAAAAATGAAATAGCTGCAATGAAGGCTAGAGATAAGGCTACTGTAAGTGTATTAAGATTAGTTAATGCTGATATTAAAGCCTTTGAAGTAAATGAAAGAGAAACAATATCTGATGAAGGTATTATAAAAATAATTGAAAAACAATTAAAACAAATTAAAGAAGCTCTACAATATGCTGAACAATTAGGTAATGAAGAAAAAATCGCAGAAGGAAATTTTGCAATTAACTTATTAACTCCTTATTTACCAGCTCAATTAAGCGAAGAAGAAGTTTCCGCAATGCTTAAGGAAATTATAGAATCAAATAATTACACTGCTGCTGATATGGGTAAAATAATGAAAGACATTATGCCTAAGGTAAATGGTAAATTTGATAGATCTAAGATAAATCCTATGGTTAAATCCTTATTAGGATAAAAATAAAGCTCAATTTATGTAAAAGTTAAATTGAGCTTTTATTATTTAGAAAGGCATTAGTATAAAGAAGAAACCCCCTTTATACTAATGTTATTATTAATACCTAAAATTATATTTATTGTTGCCAATAGTTGAAACTACATATCTTTTTCCATTATAGACAACCATTGCAGGTCTACAAAAAAATCTTCTACATATAAATCTTCCGTAAACATCTTTGTAATCTACTACATAATAATGTGTGTATCTGGAATAATTTTTTGCATAATAATTGTTTCTATTAATATAATTGATTCTTCCTTGTACCACAATCTCTCTACTTTTAGATTTACCATTTAAATTAATTTGGTTTTGCTTAGTATTTAGACTTCTAGGTATATAATTTTGATTTATCATTAAAGTATTCATCTTTAAACTCCTTACTAAATAATAATATATATTTTACTATATGCTAACATCTTTAATTAGGATAATAGTAATTTAAAAGCCCAATTTAGTTTTCTAAATTGGGCTTTTCATTGCATAGAAAGGATATATTATAATGAATATGGTAGAGGATAAACCTCTACACATATTCATTTATTAAAATATTATAAAATTTAACTAACAGCAGTGTTTATGCATCTTTCCACAGCCATCTTTAGCTACTAAAGTAGTTGCTCCTAAATATTTGCATCCACAATAAATAGTTTTAGTATGATAGTGATAAATATTATAATCACGAACAAAATCTTTAATATAATTAACGTCTGTTACATGAATATGATTATATCTTGAATAGTAATTGTTATAGAAATTTTTGTTTACAACTGAGAATTCTTTTCCATTTATTGAGAAATGTTTGTCAAACTTTCTAACACGTCCCTTTGGAGGTTTGCAAGGATTTGGGCATCCTACAGGTCCTCTTCCACATTCTGATTTTTCAGAACATTTAGGTTCCATGCTGATTTCACATCTATGGCTCATACTTTCCTTTTCAAATCCTGATGATTCCATTTCAAATCCTGATGATTCCATTCCATAACTTTCACTTTCATTAAAGCTTTCATTTGAACATCTACAAGTATACATAATATAATACTCCTTTCTAAATACAATAAATTGTTTATACTATACTATATGCAAAATAGACTATAAATTGACAAAAAAACTCAATTTTTATAATTTCTTTTTAAGAAACTCTTTGTTTTAATAGAGCAGCTAAAGTTTCCTTTGAATTTGATTTCTCTATTTTTCCTCTAAAATCATCGTCCATTAAGCTTACAGCTAATACTTGTAAAATTTTTAAATGTTCATTTCCTTCTCCTTCTGGAACTGCTATAAGGAATATCATTTTTGCTGGCTCATTATCCATGCTCTCCCATTCTACTCCTTCATTACTCTTTCCTATAACAACTGTAGATTTATTGATCCATTTAGACTTAGCATGTGGAATTGCTATTCCATCTCCAATTCCTGTTGTTGATATGATTTCCCTTTCTAATACATCTTCTACATATTTATTTACATTGCTAGTTCTTTTACCAAGTAAATTAGCTAAATGTCTTATAGTTTCTTCTTTTTCCTTTGTAACTAGATTTAGATCCATATACGTTACATCAAATAAATTATTTTCCATTATTGACTCCTTTCTTATCCAAATAACAGGTATATTAATTTTTTAGTATATAACTAGTATATATTGTAAATTAATTTTGGCATAGTTAGTTATTTTCCTTTAATATGGGTAAATTTATAACAATTACTATTAAAATAATAAGCGGTTATACAAAAATTGTATAACCACCTAATTAACTTTTTTATTACCTACTTAATAGTTCTTACATTAACAGATACTGGTTTAGATTCTTCATTATTATTAAATCTTGCAGCAATCTTAAATCCATAAATAGTATTAGCTCTTAGATTTTCAACTGTACACTCATTAGAATTTGAAGGAACTGTCATGAATTCTTTTCCATCTTTGTATACAACATATTCTTTTAATCCAATTACACTAGTTGGAGAGTCCCATCTTAGGTTAACTGTACTATTTGTAGATGATGATTTTAAATTGCTTGGCTTAGCTACTATGATTTCCTCATTATTTTTAATATTTCCTGTATTTATAGCAAATATCTTTATTTTATCATTATTTGGTAAAGTAATATCCTTAACAATTTTGTTTTCATCAAGAGTCATTGGATACATATTAATACTAACCTTTTTATTATCGATTG
This sequence comes from Clostridium sp., assembly GCF_051654825.1. Taxonomy (GTDB): domain Bacteria; phylum Bacillota; class Clostridia; order Clostridiales; family Clostridiaceae; genus Clostridium. The sequence continues at coordinate 38,672 of NZ_JBOFYU010000232.1, read as the reverse complement.
ATGCTGAATCTGGATTACCACCGCCATTATATAATCTGTGTTGATTTTCTAAAACTAAAACTTCATAACTATCATTTTTTGATGCAGAGCACCAATCATTAACTGATATTTCTTTTTCAGTAAATGTACCATCAGTGTAATTAACTCTAAAGTTAGCATTTTGAGAACCATTATTTGCAGAGGCTAAAATATAAATAGATGATGAAATTTTCTCTTCAAGAGCTATTGTTTGACCTTGTGCTTTGACGATGTTATTCTCACCATCATCCTTTGGTCCTATTGTAAATTCTAAATCATCATATTTTAATTGACTATCTATTAAATCTCCATCATAAGCCCATCCAATTCCATCGAAATTACCATCAGCCTTATTTTTAGTTCCACTTCCTATACCGTCCATATTATAGTTAGTATCTAAATTAACTGAAGCATACTCTTCATTTGGTATAAAGATACTTCCTACTTCTGAGGATGGACCCTCACCGAAGTAGTTCTTTCCTATAACTCTAAAGTAATAAGTTTTATTTGGTTCTAAATCTCTTATGGTTACTGAATTAACTTGTACATCATCAATAATCTTCATTTCTTCAATATTATCTGAAGTACCATATAATATTTTATATTTTTCTGCTCCACTTACCTTACTATAATTTAATCCAACTGTTTTAAATCCTCTATTAATAGACGTTATTGTAGCTCCTTCTCCTGGAACTGAATCATTAATATCATTTGTAGGATTAGCTAAAACTTCTATTTCATAAATTCTAGCAACACCATCTTTACCACCATTATCTACTTGTAATTTAACATATCTTGCTTTTGCATCCTTTTTGTGAGTTGTAATAGCTGAAGTATTTCCTCTTACAACATCATATTCTGACCAATTTTGATTGTCATTGCTAATTAATACTTTAAAGTCTCGTGTATTCCAATCTGATCCTTCTCCCCCTGCTTCTGCATGGCTAATAACTACGCTACCAAAATCAGTTTCTTCTCCTAAATCAATTGTTAGCCACTTACTTCCTGATGTAGCACACCACTTACTTCCTAAATCACCATCTACAGCCTTAGGTCCACCTTCATTTGTGTTAACTTGGCTACTAACTGTAACATTCTTATTAAATGCAACATTAGATCCTGCTAATGCACTTTTTACTTCTGAAGCCTCAGCTGTATTACCTGAAATATCTTCTGCAACAATCCTATAGTAATAAGCATCAGGAGAAGAGGATATTTTATCAGTATATTCTGTATTACTAGTTCTAGCTATTAAAACTTCACCCTCCATATTTGCCTTATTGCTTCTGTAAATTCTATATCTTGCTATCTCATCATTATCTGTTGATGCATTCCAATTTAAATATACTTCATTAGAATACATCTTATATGGAGTTTCTACAGCAAGCCCATCAACCTTTGATGGAGATTCAAAATCCTCTTCATTAAATGTAGCGCCATCAACAAAGCTCATTGCCGTAACTCTTATTCCATCTGCATTTGGCATTGTAATACTCTCTACTTCCCTAGTATTATCAAGGCTGATTCTATAAATATATTGATTATTATCAATATCAAGTGTATTTTCCTTTGGTGTATGAGTATGAGTTAATCTTGCTCCTATTGTATTTGTTATATAGGTATCTAAGAAGCTTCCTACCTCTTCCTTCCAATTTCTAAATTGTAAATGTTCTTCTTTTGAAGTTCCATCCTTGTAATTTACAATAACAGTTCCACTTAAATTTGAATTTACTGAGTTTCCTAATATAAATAACCCATCATGCTTTTCATTAGGAAGTTCTATTTCTTGACCTTCAGCCTTTATTACATTCTTCTTTCCATCTTCTTTAGGTCCAAAATTATAAGATACACCTTCACTTATAACTGAATCACCTAATAACTCAGCCGATAAGGCTTCTTTTTTACCTGAATAATCACCATCAGCCTTATTACCATCTGTACTTATACCATCTATATTATAAGCATTACTTAAATCTATTGGATATGATTTAACCTTTGTATTCATGCTATTAGGCATTTCTTTTAATTTAACCTTATATGTCTTAATTTCATGCTTTTTAAGTTCTGTAGAGAATGTATTTCCATTAAATTCAGTAGAAGTATTAGTAATAGGCTCTTCTAATAAATTTACCTCCTCTATACTTTCTATTTCAGCAGGTAATGATATATTAGCCTTTGTTCCTGCTTTCCCTTCTGACTCATATAATCTTACAACTATATCATCAGATTCTTCAGCTTTTTTAACCGCAGAAACTATTACATTTTTAGTATCAGAAGAAACAAATGATTTATTCTTTTCAAGTGCCCCTTCATGTGATGTAGTTTGCATTATATCCATATCATAATTGAAGTTATAAGCTTCTCTAACTGTATCTGCATCATTCCATGATCCTGCATGTGGATAAATTGAGTAATTTATTTCATGATAAGCTCCCCTATCACTTTCACCACCACGACCACTAGATGCCTTTAATAGTGTTAATCTTAATCTATTATCTAAAACGTCCCAACCATACTTAGAATCATTTAGGATACTTACACCATAATCTCCTTCAGTCATATCAGCCCATTTATGTCCTGACACTTCAAATTGTGCTCCTGTAGTTCTATTTTCCCATGATGTATCTCTTTGTATTGCTCCATAAGCAACTTCATAAGTAGCCTTTTCTGGACTTACACTTAAAGGGAAGGCTACCTTAAGACATTTTTGTAGCTCATTCCAATCTACACCAGTTTTAATATCTATTCTATCTTCATTTGCATAAAGAGTAATTTCACTACTGAATTTTGATTCTCCCCATTCTCTCCATACCTTAAATGTTGCTTTAGAACCATTATCCTCTACAAGCTCTATACCTGTTAAACCATTTATAACAGTTGCTTCAGCATTCATATCATCTTTATCTAATTCCCATGCTTCATAACCTGATGGCTTGTCTTGTAAAATATTAAGTTCATTTGCTTCTTTTCCATTTTCCAAGACTTCTTTATTATCATTTCTCTTATCAATTATGCTACTTATATTACCTGTTTCAGGATTTAAAGTTAACTTAAAGTATTGGTTTTCTAATGTATAATCCTCTAAACTTGCTGTAACATTATTTTCAGCAACATAAGAATTTTCTTTTACTTCAGCGCTATAAACTGAATATCCCATAGATGGTACACTCGCTTTAAATAATACAGTAGCTTTATTCCCTTCTATATTAACAACTTTACTTTCTACTACATTTCCATTGGAATCCTTTATTTCTACATCTGAAACCTCATTATCAAAAACTAGTTCCTTTTCTATATATTCATTTCTTTCCCAAGATAATGAGTTAAATAAAACTACTGGTACTCCAGTTGTAGTAGTATTTATTCTTTGAGCTAAAGTATTTAAAGCATCTTCTTTAACTGCATTTAAAAAGTTTAATGCTATTTCAGCATCATTATATGCATCTAAATAAACACCATGTATTGATGATCCAGGTAAAATATCATGGAATTGATTTAAAGCTGTTATTTCCCACGCTTTTTGAATTTTTTCTGCTGGATAATCAATAGCTCCTAATAAAAATGCTACAGAAGCAAACTTTTCAGCTATTTCAGCTAGTATTTCACTATCACGATTATATTTTTTCATTTGAGAAGCTGTAGTATAAGTTCCTCTATGATATTCAAAATATAATTCATTATCTATTGTAGAAACATTTGAACCTTCACTTGAATTAATATCACTTTCTAATGATTTAAATGCATCTTCAGCTAAGCTCATTTCTACATTAGCAATATTTTGATTATTTTTAGTACTTAGTATTCCATTAATTTCTGTACTAGTAGGTCCACCACCATGATCTCCATTACCATATAATGCAATACCAGTACTTAACCCTCTTTGAACTGGTTGGTTTAAAACCTTATCATATGCTCCAGATGAACCAAATCCTCCACCACTCCAGCTATAATCTGTTGTTGGCTTATATGATAATACCGAACTACCATCTGGTGATTGCCAATTAAATACCTCATGAGGCCATCTATTTGTATCATTCCAATTTAACTTAGTAGTTATAAAGTAATCCATTCCTGATTTCTTTAAAATTTGAGGAAAATTATAGCTAAATCCAAATACATCTGGTACCCAACCTACTGTAGATTGAACACCTAAATTTTCCTTAAAATATTTTTGTCCATATAATGATTGTCGTACTAGTGATTCTCCACTAGGCACATTTAAGTCTGGTTCTACCCATTGTCCCCCTGTAACATCCCATTTTCCTTCATTTATTTTATCTTTTATTTGTTCAAATAACTCTGGAAAATATTCCTGTGTATATGCATATAATTGTGCTTGTGATTGTGAAAATCTATAATCATCATACTTGTCTAAATTTTCTATAGCTCTTGAAAAAGTAGTTTTACATTCTCTAATAGTTTCATCAATTCTCCAGTTCCATGCCACATCTAAATGAGCATTTCCTAGCATATGTGCAGTTTTTGATTTATCATAAGCTTGTGTAATTATCGGATTTATCATAGTAGTAGCCATCGTAGTCGCAAATACAAGAGCTGCTAGTTTTTTTGATAAAAATTTTAATTTCAATGTAATACACCTCCATTTATCTTATACCTTAATTATATTTTGAAATCATTTACTACCATAGTTATTAAATTTCCTCTTCACATAGGAAATAATTAATACCATGTAAAAAATTTTATATTAACTATAAAAGAGAGCCCTATCAAAATTAATTTTGATAGGGCTCCACTTATTTATTCAGTTCTCTTAATTTCACCTTTTTCTAATCTAATAACTATTATTAAATTAACAATAAAGGTGTACACTTATATCAGTGAATATTACTAGTTTTTAACTTTACACTATTCACTATTACTTTTTCACTTACTTACTAGTTCTTACATTTATAGAAATAGGTTTTGATTCTTCATTGTTAATATATCTTGCAGTAACCTTAAATCCATAAATAGTATTACTTCTTAACTCATTTAAAGTGATTTCATTAGTTCCAGCAGGAACAGTTTTACATTCCTTACCATCTTTATAAACTACATATTCCTTTAAAGAATCCTTGCTTTCTGGAGTGTTCCAAGTTAATTTAACTTCGTTTTTAGTAGTTTCTGCCTTTAAATTTGTTGGTTTACTAACTACTATATCCTTAATAGCACTTCCTGTACTTATAGCAAAGATATTCATCTTTTCATTATTAGGTAATGTAATGCTCTTTACAGCTTTATTAGAATCTAGTAAGATATGATACATATTCATTGCAGTTCTAATACTTTGTATATTTGCATCATCAGGGTTAGTTCTTCCATTATACAATCTATGTGGCATATCAAGAGCTAAAATTTCTGATTCATTGTCCTTTGATGTAGCACACCAATCTGACATAGTTATATTCTTTTCTACAGATGTTCCATCTACGTAATTTACTTTAAACTTACCAGTTGCTGGACCACTCCAAGCTGAACCTAATAAATATACATTTGTTGCATTTACGTTATTTAACTCTATTTCTTGACCTACACTCTTAATGACATTACTATCACCATCTGCCTTTGATCCTATTTTAAATTCAACATCTCCAACTTTTAATAAGTCAGGAATTAAATCTGAATCATAAAGCCACGCTTGACCATCAAAACATCCATCTGCTTTATTTCCATTTCCACTTGCCATTCCATCTAAATTATAATACTTACTTAAATCATTGATAATATTTCCTTCTAATTCTACCTTAAATTCTTTTATATCAGACTTAGGTCCTTCACCATAGAAATTAACAGGTACAACTTGGAAATAATAAGTTTTTCCTTTTTCAACTTCGGTTAAATCGAAATATGAGTTAGTTACCTTATCAACAACAGTCATTTCATCTACATTATTTGTAGTTCCATATAAAACTTTATAATATTCAGCCCCTTCTACTGGTGTAAAGTTCATCCTTAAGCTACTATAACCTCTTTCAAAGTTAAATTCAGTTACTGAGCTTTGTGGAGGTAACTCAACTAAATCATTATTTCCTTCTGCTAAAACTTCTATTTCGTAAATTCTAGCTGCTACATCATTACCTTGGGTTGGCTTATCTACTATTAACTTAACATATCTTGCTTCAGCATTTTTATCATGTTTAGTTACATCATCAACATTTCCTTTAACTTCTTCATAAACTTCCCAGTTTTCATTGTCATTACTTATTAAAATTCTATAATCTCTAGTATTCCAGCTTGAATTTTCTCCACCTGCTCCAGCATGATGAATATTGATTCCTGTAAATGGAGTTACTTCACCTAAATCAATGTTAATCCAGTGAGCTGTATCTTTACCATCATTAAAGCACCATTTTGTATTTAAGTTTCCATCTACAGCTAATGGACCAGCTTCTCTATCATTCATTTGTCCATCAACTGTAACTGATTTACCTACAGCTATATTAGCCCCAGCTAAAACAGCTTTAATTTCTGAACTTTCACCAGTATTACCACTAGCATCTTCTGCTTTTACGTAGTAATAATATCTTTGTGGAAGAGCTACGTCTAAATCTCTATATTCAGCATCTTCTGTTCTTGCTATTATTTTTGCATCAGACATATCTGCTTTAGTAGCTCTATATACCTTATATCTCTTAACCCCTACATTATCACTTGATTCATTCCATTTTAAATCTACATAACTTGAGTATTGCTTAAATGGGGTTGTTACTTCAAATCCTTCTACCTTTGTAGGTGCTTCTGTATCCTTTGAAGTCTGAACTACACCATCAGCATATGACATTGCAGTTACCTTTATTGCACTTGAATCTGGTAAAACTATAGTGTCAACTACTTTACTAGGATCAAGCTTTAATTGATAAACGTACATATTATTATCTATATCTAATGTATTTTTACCACTTTTATGAGTATGAGTTAATCTTAATCCAATAGTATTATGAACAAAAGTCTCCATATATTGACCTACTTCTTCTTGCCAATCTACAAAAGATAAATATTTTTCTGTTGAAGTACCATCTGTATAATTAACTATAAATTTACCATCGGCCTTTCCAGCCCCTGCTGCATTTCCTAACAAGTACAATGCATCATGTTGTTCCTTTGGTAAGTCTATTGTTTGACCTTCAGCCTTAACTATATTATTTTGTCCATCAGCCTTAGGTCCAAATACATATTTAATACCTTCACTACTTATTGAATCAGGTAATAGTTCTGCAGAGATAGATTCTTTAGTTCCTGTATAATCCCCATCCAATCTATTTGAATCTGTACTAATACCATCAAGATTATAAGCACTTGCTAAATCAATTGGATATGATTTAACCTTAGTATCCCTTTTACCTTCTAAATCCTTTAATTTAACCTTGAATGTCTTTATTTCATGCTTTTTAAAGGTAGTAGTAAATTTGTTTCCATCTACTTCTGGGGATGTACTTCCTTCTAATGAATCCTCAATTAAATTTACTTCTTCTATTGATTCTATTTCGCTAGGTAATGTTATTGTTCCTGATGATCCTTCCTTACCTTCAGCTTCATATAATCTTACTATTATATCATCACTCTTTTCAGCTTTTTTAATAGCAGAAATTATAATATTTTTTGAGTCTGAGCTTGCAAAAGATTTAGTGTTGTTTAATTCACCTTCATGAGATGTTGTTTGAACTGAATCCATAGCATAGTTAAAGTTATACGCTTCCTTAACCGTTTCAGCTTCATTCCAGTTTCCAGCATGAGGATAAATTGAATAATTAATTTCATGCTTTTTGTTTCTATCTGTTAAACCACCATTGTCAGCAGCTGCTTTTAAAAGTGTTAACCTAATTCTATTATCTAAAGTATCCCAACCATATTTAGAATCATTTAATATACTTACACCATAATCACCTTCAGTCATATCAGCCCATTTATGGCCTGAAACCTCAAATTGACCACCAGTAGTTCTATTTTCCCATGAAGTATCTCTTTCTATTGACCCATAAGCAATTTCAAAAGTAGCCTTATCTGGGTTAACACTTAATGGGAATGAAGCCTTAAGAACTTTTCTAAGTTCATTCCATTCAACATCTGTTTTAATATCTATTCTATCTTCGTCAGAATATAAGGTTACATAACTAACAAATTTTGAACTTCCCCACTCTCTACTTACCTTAAATGTAGCCTTAGAAGAGGAATCTTCTATTAATTCAATTCCTGTTAATCCGTTTATTTTAGTAGCTTCAGCATTCATATCGTCCTTATCTACATCCCAAGCTTCCCAATTTCTTGGAGTATCTTCAAGTATAACTAACTCATTAGCTTCTTGCCCTTCTTCTAACACTTCTTTATTTTCATTTCTCTTATCTATAATACTAGAAATATTACCAGTTTCAGGATTTAAAGTTACCTTAAAGAATTTATTTTCTAAGGTGTTATTTTCTGAATCAGCCTTTACTCCATCTTCTACAACATAAGTATTTTCCTTAGATTCTGCTCTATATACTGCATAGCCAGTAGCAGGAACACTTGCTTTTATTAATACAGTTGCAGTTCTTCCGTCTACACTTAATACCTTACTTTCAATTATATTACCTTCAGAGTCTTTAATCTCAACATCACTTACATTTTCTTCAAAGACTATATCTTTTTCTATATATTCATTTCTATCCCATGATAATGGATTAAAGATAACTACTGGTATTCCAGCACCTTCAGTATTAACTTTTGAAGCTAAAGATCCTAAAGCATCTTCCTTAACTGCATTTAACAAGTTTAATGCTATTTCAGCATCATTAAATGCATCTAAATAAACTCCAAGAATTGATGATCCAGGTAAAATATCATGGAATTGATTTAAAGCTATTATCTTCCATGCTTGTTCTATTTTTTCCTTTGGATATTCTATTCCATCTAATAAATAAGCTAATGATGCAAATTTTTCAGCTTCTTCTGCAAGGATTTCTCCCATACGATTATATTTCTTAATCATACCTGAAGTAGTATAAGTTCCTCTATGGAATTCATTATATAATTCATTATCAACTGTAGGTATATTTGATTCAGGATTAGATTCAATATCACCTCTTAATGAATCAAATGCTTCTTGAGCTAATGTCATTTCAATATTAGGGGCATCAGCCATAGAATTAACATTTTTAATTCCATTTAAGTCATTTTGATTAGGTCCACCACCGTGGTCGCCTGCTCCATATAAAGCTATTGCAGTATCAACACCTTTACTTACTGGTTGATCTAAAAGTTCATTATATTTATTTTTATTATTTAAATCTCCACCATTCCATACATAGTCATGTTTTGGTTTGTAAGCCAAAACAGAACTTCCATCAGGTGATTGCCAATTAAATATTTCATGTGGCCATTTATTTGTATCCTGCCAATTTAATTTTGTAGTAATAAAATTGTCCATTCCTGATTTTGATAAAATTTGTGGCATATTATAATTGAAACCGAATACATCAGGTACCCAACCAACTGTTGATTTAACTCCCAAATTTTCATCAAAATAGTTTTGACCATATAGAGATTGTCTTACTAAAGCTTCACCACTAGAAACGTTTAAGTCAGGCTCAACCCATTGGCCACCTACAACATCCCAATTTCCAGCATCTATTTGACCTTTTATACGCTCAAAAATTTCTGGAAAATACTCTTCTGTCCATGCATATAATTGTGCAGATGATGCAGAAAACTTATAATCTGGATTAGTTTCCATTAGGTCTAATGCTCTCTTAAAAGTTGTTTCACATTCTCTAATAGTTTCTTCTACTCGCCATTGCCAAGCAGCATCTATATGTGCATTACCTAGCATTTTAACAGTTTTATCCTTCCCATATGCCATAGTTGTTACAGGTTGTACTAAAGATGTAGCCATTGTAGTTAGCATAACTAATGATGCTAATTTCTTTGATAAAAAATTCAATTTAACTCCCCCTAAAATAATCTTTTACAATATTTAGTATATATATTTTAAAAACCTTTTCATAGGTACTTTATTTCCTCTTAATTAGGAAAATAGATAAGTAATATTTTCATCTTTAAAACCATAAAAATAAACCTTATGAAATATATAGATTTTGAAATCTTTATTTCATAAGGTTTTTTAATTTATAATACTATTGAGCTTGTTTTCTTTGTCTAGATATATTTAATAAAATGCCCATTGCTGACATATTAAATACTAACGATGTTCCTCCATAACTTACAAACGGCATTGGAACTCCAGTAACAGGCATTGAACCTGTAACAACAGCAATATTTATTATTGCTTGAATAGTTATAACTGATGTTATTCCTACTGCTAATAATAATCCATAATTATCTCTAGCTGTAATCGCAATATTAATTCCTTTAAAAGCTATAAATAAAAATAAAAGAATCAAGAATAAACATCCTATAAATCCAAGTTCTTCACCTATGATTGAAAAAATAAAATCATTATGAGGTTCAGGCATAAATAAAGCTTTTTGTCTTGATTCCCCAAAACCTACGCCAAAGACTCCACCTGATCCTAAAGCATAAAAGGATTGAATTAATTGATAACTATTACCACTAACATCCTTCCATGGGTCTAAGAAACTTGTAAATCTATTTATTCTATATGATGAAGAAAATATCCCTATAAGCCCGACTGCTACCCCTGCCGGAACAAGAGATAAAACATGACTTTTTTTTGCACCACCTACATAAACCATTATCCATGCAACCATACAAACTATAGCTGTAATACTAAGGTTTTCTTCTAAATAAATCAAACCTGCAAATATACCTGCCATTGTTAAATAGAAAATAGTTCCTGACCAAAACTTTCTTATTCTAAATTTACTTTTATCTATATGCATAGCTAAATATAAAACAACTACATATTTAGCTAGCTCAGAAGGTTGAAAGGAAAGTGGTCCTAGTCTTATCCATCTTTTTGCACCGTTTATAGACGGACCAAACAATACTGCAATAAGAACTAATATAGTCACTATAAATAATAAAGGAGTTATTTTTTTGTATTTATGATAGTCTATTGACATTGTAAACATCATACCTAAGAATCCTACAACAACCCATATCATTTCTTTTATCATAAAATGAGCACTACTTCCCTCAGTATATAATGCATAATATGAACTTGCTGAGTAAACCATAATTGCACCAATACTTAAAAGTATAATTATAACCCATAAAAGGCTATAATCTATATTTCCCATTTTACTTTTTATACTATTGTTTTTTATAGCTGTTTTATTTTTTAACACTACATCTCTCACCTTATCCCCTTCTATCTTAAGTCTAACTTAACTTTTACATTATTATCTATTATTTTACCTTCACCAATGCTTTGTTGATATATCTGACCAGTTCCATTAGTTACAAATTGAATTCCTAGTCTATTTAATAATACAGTTGCATCCTCAAGGCTTTTCCCTACCACATTTGGCATTATAATCTTTGTAGCTGTATCATTTTTTTCATTTGAATCTAATGTAATTATTGAACCCTCTGTAACAATACTTCCTGGAATTGGAGACATATTAACTACATTCGAAAGTAAACTACTTTCATCTACCTTAAGATTACATTCTGCTAATAATCTTTTAGCCTCTTCCTTGCTTTTTCCTCTAAGCTCTGGAACAATTACCTTTACACTTCCTTCGTTACGTTCCTTATATACTTGTGAATCCATATATGGAAGCAATTCATTCATTAAAGATTTTAATAAAGGTGTTGCAACAGTTCCACCATAGTATTGACCAGTACTAGGTTCATCAACTTTTATAAATATAGTTATTTGAGGATTTTCCACAGGATATAATCCTACTACAGAAGGTATATATTTTGTGCTTGAATAACTTCCTGTCTCAGGATCAACTTTTTCTGCAGTACCTGTCTTAGCTCCTATTCTATATCCCTTCATAAATGTTTCAGGTGGTCCACCTTGGTTAATTGTCACTTCTAAATAATCCCTTAATGTAGCAGTACTTTCATCACTTAGTACATCTTTTGTAATTGTTGGATTAAATGTATCAGTTATTATCTTAGTTCCATTTTTATCTTTATACGAAACTTCCTTCATTATATGGGGTTGAATTAAATCTCCACCATTAGCAATAGCATTAAAAGCAGTCATTAATTGAATTCCCGTAGCAGTGTTAGTTTGTCCAAATGCTATAGTTGCTAAATCCATCTCACTCATATCACTAGCTTCTTTAACTATACCCTCAGCGCTATTAGGAAGGTCTATTGGAGATGGAACTCCAAATCCAAGTTTATCTATATATTCTTTTAACTTTTCATTACCAAGCCTTGCACCTAACTCCATAAATCCTACATTACAAGAGTTTTGTAATATTTCAGGTACTGTTTGTACACCATGACCTGAAGTATTCCAACACTTTACTGTTATATCTCCGAATTTAACTCCTCCTGTACAATTAAAGGTATCATGTTCGCTTACTAAACCTTCTTCAATTGCAGCAATCATAGTAATGGTTTTAAAAGTGGAACCTGGTTCAAAGGAGTTACTTACTAAACTATTTTTAAACATATTATTTAGTTTTTCACTATCGTTTTCACCAGGGAATCTTTCATATTCCTCATATGGATTATTTGGATTAAAATCTGGTTTATTAACCATTGCTAAGATTTCACCATTATTAGGATTCATTACTAATATTGAAACTTCTTTTGCTAGGTTTTTATCCATGCCTTCTTTTGCTACTTTTTCAGCAATTAATTGCATGTTTTCATCTATAGTTAAAGTTACATCCTTTCCATTAACAGGCGTAGTGCTTTGAGCTTTTTTATAAGGTAATTCTCTTAAGCTACCATCAACTTCAGCAATATTATATCCATGAATACCACTTAATTCATTATCATACTGTAATTCTACACCATTAATTCCTTGACTATCTAAATTTACTCCACCTAAAACATGAGATAGTAAAGTATTGTTTGGATAATATCTCTTTTGATTAACTCCAATTACAACTCCATAAATTTTTAAAGCCTTTATCCTATCCGCTACATCTTTTTCAACACCTTTTACAAGAGTAGCAAATGATGCCGGTGTACCATCTTCATTTTTAGAATCTAACTTATTCTTTACTTCGTTAAAATCTAAATTACCTGCATCTGCTAATTGCTTTGCAATATCATCCATAGAAACGCCTTCATCCTCTGAATGAATTCTTACTGCATTTAAATCTAAATCAACTCTATACATATCTATAGATGTTGCTAGTAATACTCCATTTCTATCAGTAATATCCCCTCTTTTTGCTTCAACCTTTACCTTACTATTCCATTGAAATTCTGCCATATCCTTATACTCGTCGCCTTTAACAATCATTATATAACCCAATCTTAAAATTAAGGCAGAAAATATAGCTGCTACTGCAAAACTTATATGAATAGCTCGTCCCTTCGAATAGCTTCTCTTAAATAAGTCTTTTTTTATTTTTTTTGCTTTCATTTAAATTCCTCATTCTATATTAAGATATTTTTGATTTATTCTTTTAATTATACCAATTTATAAAAGTTATGTAAATGAAAAGTGAGGGTATGCATTTTTTGTGCATACCCTCACTTTTCATTTTTTTAATTATATATTGAAGATGAGTATCGATAATTGCTAGTCTGTTAATGATTTTTTATAATCATCCCATTTTTGAATTTTACTTTGATCTACAAGTAACTTTTGTCTTAATAAGGCATCATTAAAATCTACTTCACATATTTTAGCTCTTAAAGCATATTGCTTAAGCATTTTATATTCTGTTGGACTAAAGTTCTTTATATTTTCTTCTATTTCTGGAGTTGCAAATTGTACATTTTCTTTTACAGCTTCTTCTGTAATTTTTTCTAAATTTTCTTCACTCATTCTATTGAACACATAAAGCATATTTTCTGATCTAAACCAACTATACATATCTACTTCAAAATTATTTAAATTATTTAGAGTTTCTAGATTATCACTATTATTTGATTTCAAATACCATAATGGAATTATTTCACTTCCATAAATATAATTATTTTTAATTTCTTCATAATCGTCCTTTAATAAATCACTCAATATTTTATCTACTGTTATTGTAGTATTTTCATTATATGATAGTATATATTTTAAAATATTATCTTCAGTTTTATTTTCTTCACAAAGCTTATCTTCTATAAACTTAACTAAAACAGGACTTTGATTATAATGTAAGAATTCTGTTTTTGCAGGTGAAGAGGAATATTTTTCTGTTTCACCTAAGCCTAAGCTTAAATCTGCTACATCCTTTAATCTTAAATAAGTATATCTTTCAAAAAGCTTTATAAATTCCTTCTCTGAATCTATATTTAAATTTGATTTTATTTTTTCTGGTAAAGAGGATAAGGATTGATTTTCATAATAAGTTGATAGTCCCTCCATAAGAGCAAGTAAAGGCTCTTCGTGAAATTCATTATTTGGCTTTGCTAAATCAAAAAATGTATGAAATAATCTATGACTCATTAATTGCCAATCTCTAAGATTATTGCTATCAAAGGTACTACCTGAATTTTGACTACTAACACCAGCAATAACATATCCAGTATCTTTTTCATCTACAAATTCTTTTCTTAGAAGTACTATAGGATAATCCTTTAATCCCATTTCAAACTTACTTTCATAATAAGACACTAAAGATTTTATTCCATCTTCTATTTCCGTATTATATAATCCTTGTTCCTTTGCAACAGGATCTACATATATATCAAATGAACTTAAACCTTCTTTAATTTCATGCTTTTCCATTTTACCCAAAACATAGCTTGATTTTCTTATTTCATAAAAGTCATACCATTTTGGTGATTTAACTTTAGAAACATTACTATTTTCACCGTCAGCATATGGAACTATTACTGTTTCTAAATTATTAGTATTCTCACATTCAACAGTTATTTCAGTGATTTTCTTTGTTTCCTTGTCTTTCATATCAATAGAATCATATGGAAGAGTCAAAATAGATTCTCCTTCAAAAATTACCATTTCTTCGTCTACTATCCCCTTTTTGCCATGCTTACCAAGGGTTCCAAGTTCTACTTCATAGGAATAATTTACTTCTTTTGAATTAACTCCAGCATCTATATACATAAGACCTGAATTTGATTCAGTAAATAAACTATCCCCATTATCATTTATACATATTTCGCTTTCAGTTTTAATTGCTCCCTTTATAATTAAAAAATCCTTCATTTTAGAAAACATGTTATCAGGTAATATTTTCATATCAACTCTTACTTTATTATTTTCAAAATCAACAACACTAATGTTATATTCAACCTTATATCTTTCACTATAATCCTTTATAGTAAAAAAACCTCCAAGTATAACTGCCAAAACTACTACTAAAATTATTAGTATATTTTTTTTATTAAAACTAATTACCTTCATAAATCTCTCCCCTTACCCATTTAATTATTTTCTTATCATATAGTTTTATATGTATTTAGATAATGAGAAATAAATATTTCTCATTATCATAATTTATTTTAAGCTGTCTTTTTATCTCTTAAAGATTTTAAATAGTTAACCATTAAAGCTGTAACTATAGAACCAGCTATTATTGCTACAAAGAACATTAATACACCATCTACAGCACCCATTAAAGCAACTATTGGTCCACCATGAGGAACTCTATCAGCAACACCTGAGAACATTGCAATATTAGCCCCTACTATTGAACCTACCATTAATGAAGGAATTACTCTTAGTGGATCAACTGATGCAAAAGGTATTGCTCCTTCTGTAATTCCACAAAGTCCCATTGCAAATGATGCTTTACCTGCATCTAATTCATCTTGACTATAATGTTTTTTACCTAAGAATGTAGCTAGTCCCATTCCTATTGGAGGAATTGCAATAGCAGCTGCTATTGGTCCCATTATTTCAGGTCTTCCTTCTGTTATCATAGCTACACCAAATAAGAAAGCAACCTTATTAACTGGTCCACCCATATCAAAAGCAATCATAGCACCTAAAATTGTAGCTAATACAATTGAACTTGCACCTGATAATCCTGCTAAGAAAGTAGTTAATGATTCAAATAATGCTGTTATTGGTCCACCTAGTAAAAGGATAAATGCTAATCCTGTAACTAGTGTTGCAATTATTGGAATAATAATAATTGGCATTATTGGTTTAATCATATTAGGAACCTTAATAGATTTTAATCCTTTTGCAATATAACCTGCTAAGAAACCTGTAACAATTCCACCTAAGAAACCTGCATTTGCATCTGATCCATAAAATGAACCATTAGCTGCTATATATCCACCTATCATACCTGGTACTAAACCGGGTCTATCAGCTATAGAATATGCTATAAATCCTGACAATACTGGAACCATAAATGTAAAGCCCGCTCCACCAATCATTTCTATTTTCTTCCAGAATGATGTATCTGGGATAGCTAGTCCATTAGCTGTTGGCTCACCACCAAAAGCAAGTGCAATAGCTATTAATAAACCTGCAACTACAACTACAGGTATCATATATGAAACTCCACCCATTAAATGTTTATAAAAAGCTGGTTGCTTTGATTTCATTTCTTTTTTAGCTTCATCAACAGATTTCATTTTCTTTCCTTTTGCTTCTACTTTTCCATCTAAGAACTTTTGAATTAAAGCTTCTGGTTGCTTAATTGCATCACTTATTGCGCACTGTATTATTGGAAGACCTTCAAATCTTTCAAGACTTACAGATTTATCAGCTGCAATAATTACACCATCTGCTCCTTTAATATCTTCATCTGTAATTACATTTTCTGCTCCTGTAGAACCTTGTGTTTCTACTTTTATTTCAACTCCCATTTTCTTTGCCATTTTATTTAGCTTTTCAGCTGCAATATAAGTATGAGCTATTCCAACAGGACATGATGTTACTGCTAATAATTTCATTACTATACCCCCAAACTTAATTATTTTTAATTATTTTTATAAAATTATCATAACTTCCGTTATTTATAATACTTAAAACTTTATCTATATCTAAAATGCTCTTATATAATTCTCCTAATGTATCTTTAAATTTAATTTGATCATCCTTACATATACTTATAAGGATAACTAATTGAACCTTTTCCTTTTCCCATATTATTGGCTTTTTAAGAATAGCTATTTCTATTGAGGATCTATTTAAGTTGCTATGCATTGTATGAGGAATAGCCACTAAGTTACCAATTTCCGTTGGATATAAGTTTTCTCTTTCCAAAATACTATCCTTAACTTCATTATCTATATAATTTAAATTTATTAATTTATTTGACATAAATTCTAAGACTTGATCTTTATCATTAAGGTCTAACTTATTTATAAAAAGCTCTCTATTAAATTTATTAATAAGTCCGTTTTGGTCTAAATTAAAGCTTTTTAAATTTTTTTCAATATTTTTTATATCATTAAAATCTAATAAATTTTTAATAAATACTACCTTTTTACTTTTTAATTCTAAAGGAACTGTGGATAGTACTATGTCTATATTATTTAATAACTCTTCTTTAAAGTCATACCATGGAATAGTATCGATTATTTTTATTTTATCTTTGAAGTGTTTTTGTATCTTTATTTTTAAAAGTAAAGATGTACCTACTCCTGTTGTACAAACAACAATAGCCTTCTTAATTCTTTCTTGTTTTTCTTTTAGCCTTTCTAATGCTGCTGCAAAATGTAGAGAAATAAATCCTATTTCATCTTCACCTAAATCCATATTTAAGGATTCTTTTAATATATCATTTAATAATACTCCCATTTCAAAAGCTAATAAATAATTGTTCTTAATAGTTTTAATCATACAATTTTCAAGTTTAATTCCATATCTACACCTATTAATTGCTGATTGTAAATGGATTAATAAGAACTCTTTTAATGTATTGTCCTTAGAAAAATCAACATTAAATTTTTCAATTAAAGCATCTAAAATTAAATTAGTTATGTTATATATTTCATCATCAACTTCTCTTGAAATATATTCATTACATATATTATTTCTAATAATTACACTACTTGAAGCTATGTGTTTAGCTAAATAAAATATTTCATTTTCAGATATAAAAATATTGAACTCATTGTCTAAATCTTTTATTAAATTCTTAGCTAAACTTAACTTATGATCACTTACAGAATAAAAATCCATCTTTTGATTATTACTCAAAGTAAAACCTTTTTTAATTCTAACAAGTGTAATTACTATATAAGATAAAACATCTTTTAATGCTATATCAGAAAGCTTAATGTTAAAGTCCTCGAGTTTACCTACTAATATTTTTTTTATTTTGGATAAGCTATTTTCACCTAAAAGATTGGAAACTATTATATTAAAGTCCTTTTCAAAAAAAATATTTTCTCCATTCCAAAGCTTGTTTAAATATTGTCTTAATGATTCTTCATCACCTGATAAACCAATACCCTTATTGCTTATTTTATCAATATCTAAATTAAATTCAGCTAATTTATCCTTAGCAATTTTTATATTATTTTTTAATGAAGAAATGCTTATGAATAGTTCGTCCGCTAAATCCATTTGAGTAATTCCTTCAGTATGTTTAATATTATTTATTGCTAATTTTGAAATTATATAATCGATTCTCTCATCAATGGATAAATTAATATCTTTATCCTTATCTTCTAGTTCATTAAGGAAGCTCTTAAACATTTCTTCATTTTGAATATTAATTTCATATCCCTTTCCCTTTTCAGAGTATATTATCGCTCCCTTTGGTTCTAAAATATAATTTAATTCCTTAACATCACTCCTTATAGTTCTAGATGATACACCTATGCTTGTACATAAGGTTTTCCCCGTTAAAACCTTATTACTTTCTAATAGGATTTTTAAGATTTTCTCTTGTCTTAAATTTGCAATCATTTATCCCCCTACAATTTAATTATATATTTGAAATTTACTCTTAAATAGTCATTAAATTTCCTCTTACTTAGGAAATAGAATAACGTTTACAGAATTGTTTTGTTAATATAATAGTAATGCTTATTATATGTATATTCTTTAAATAATAAATTATGTTAACTTTTAAAAAATATTTGTACTCTCAATTTTTTTGTATATTTATACTTATTTACGAGTATATTATATAAGATATTTATAGACTCAATCGTTAATTTTACCTTTAATATATTGACACTATGGGATAAAGACATTAAAATTTAATGACTATTAAATTTAGGAGAAGATAATTATGCTTATTGGTAAAGACTTGTTAGATGAAAAGAAATATCTAACTAAAACTATTAACACTATTAATGAATTATTAGATAAATATGTTGATTCTAGTAATGCTCAAGATAAAGAAATTATTAAACATAGAAAGTTTCTTTGGGATAATAGAAGTGAGCTAGATGAAATAGAAATAAATGAAAACTGCAGTCAGGTTGCTATGCAAGAAAAAATGCATTCAAAAAAAGTAAGTCGTATTAGAACATTAGAAAAACAACTTTCCTCCCCTTACTTTGCAAGAATTGATTTTAAAGAAGATAAAGAGGATGCTGAAAGCTTTTATATAGGATTATCAACTGTTGAAAATGAAGAGGACTTTGAATTTATTGTCTTTGATTGGAGATCTCCTGTATCTAACATGTTTTATGATTTTGAAACTGGCCCAGCTTTTTACGATGCTCCTAATAGACGAATAAATGGCGAAATTATTTTCAATCGACAATATAACATTAGAAATGGTGAAATTGTATTTATGCATAACTCTAATGAATCTCTTTGTGATGATGCTTTAGTTTCTATGCTTGGAAATACAGCATCAGACAAAATGAAGAATATTGTAGCTACAATACAAAAAGAACAAAATGATATTATTAGAAGTGATGAAAGTAAGATTCTATTTATTCAAGGTGCAGCAGGTTCAGGGAAAACCTCTATTGCTCTTCATCGTTCTGCGTATCTATTGTACAAACATAGAAAGGATTTAAAGGCTGATAATATCTTAATCTTTAGTCCAAATGAAGTTTTTGCAGAATATATTTCTGATGTTTTACCTGAACTTGGCGAAACAAATATTTTACAAACTACTTTTGAAATGTATTCAAATAAATTTTTGCCTAAAAACTATTTAATTGAATCAAAAAATACACACTTAGACAATCTTTATTCTCTTGCTACTAATAGTAATGAATATATTATAAAAGCTAAAGCTATGGAATTTAAAAATTCATCTTTATTCGGAGAAGTACTATCACAATTTATCGAAGATTTACCTAATTACATCTTAAAATGTGAATCTATAATAATTGATGGAAAAACTATTATCAATAAAAATTCTGTTAGTAAAACATTTATAAATAGATTTGCTGATGTACCATTTTTAAATAGAATAGATTTAGTTAAGAAAAGCTTATTTTCACAGTTAGAAACTAAGTACTTAAATGATAAAGATAATGTTAACTTTGATTATGTTGAAGATAGAAGCTTATTTTATGATCACTGCAAAGAACAAGTAAATTTGCAAGTAGATAATATGATAAAAACATTAAATCCTATTGATATATATACTATTTTATTTAAAAATATTGAAAAATATCTAAAGGATACTTCAGTAAAAATTAATGAAATTAAAGAGTTAACTTTAGATTATTTAGCTGTAAAAGAAGTTAAATTTGAAGATATTACACCAATTATGTATATCAGAGCTTCTATGGAAGGCTTTAGAAATTACAGTAACATCAAACATTTATTAATAGATGAAGCGCAAGATTATAGTCCTTTATTTTATGAAATAATAAAAAAATCATTCCCATTAGCTAATATAACTATTATGGGAGATTTAAATCAAAGAATAGATAAACATTCTAACGTTAAAAATAAAGATAGTATAACAAGCTTATTCCAAAATATTAAATCTGTTCAGCTTACTAAAAGCTATCGTTCAACGTGGAATATAACTATGTTTACAAAGGATATATTAAAAAATGGTGAAAAGATTGAAGCAGTTGAAAGAAGAGGTGAAAATCCAACCATAAACATAATAAAATCAAATTTACCTTTAGAAATTAAAAATAAGGTTGATAGTTTAAAAAATAAGGGCTATGAATCTATAGCAATTATTTGCAAAACAAATATTGAATCATTAAATACTTATAATAATTTGAAGGATTTAATACCTTCTATTAATTTAATCAATGAAGATAACGCTTCATTTAAGGCAGGAGTAAATGTTATTACTTCTTATATTTCAAAAGGACTTGAATTTGATGCTGTTATAATTTCTGATGGAGAAAATTACTTAAATAACTTTGATGAAAATCTATTTTATACAGTATGTACTAGAGCTCTACATGAGCTTCATATATATTCAAATGCGGAATTATCAAAAATTTTACCTAAAAACAAGGAATTATATACTGTTATTAATTAGTAAAAAGAGATGTCAGAGACATCTCTTTTTACAATTATTTAGTTGTTCTTACATTTACAGATACTGGTTTTGAAACTTCACCATTAGAGTATTTAGCTACAACCTTAAATCCATAAATTGAATTACTCTTTAATCCTTCAGCAGTATAGCTTGTAGCATCATTTACTTCTGCTACTATTTTACCATCTTTGTAGATAGTATATCCTTCTAATCCAACTGTTTCGCTTGGCTCATTCCAAGTTAATGTTGCTGAGTTTGAAGTTACATTTGAAGCCTTTAAGTTACTTGGTTTAGAAACAACTATATCTTGTGGAGTTAAATCCTTAATATATAAATCATCTAATATTAATTCATCAAATCCATTTCCTTTTTCAAACGCTAAATAGTAATCATTAGCATTTCCAGTTGTGAATTCTACTTTATATTCCTTAACTTCTCTGCTATATGCTGGACCATCTTCTGGTCTACCAACTACCGTTCCTGGTTTTAAAGTTTCTTTTAATAATTGACCAGCAGTTTTTGATTTTATTGCAACTGAATATAAATTATCTATTTTATTAGTATATTTAAATCCTAGTTCGTAAGTTGTATTTGGCTTTAATTGTAATGTTGATTCATCTGTTAATAACATTTCTCCTGTAGTACCTTGTTGTTGATTAGTCTTTAATGAGAATCTTCCATTAATTACCCAATTCATATATTGTCCACCTGCAGGATTCTTTTCAGCATAGTGAGTTCTGTTATCTGTTCCAAGGTTTTGTCCCATGTATAATGGTCCATGTCCTTCATCAACATTTTCAAAGTCTTCAAATAGTACATATCCATCTCTATTAGTTTTTTCTGTTCCTAGAGGATTAGTCCAAATTCTAAAGTCATCAATTAATACCATAGTGTCTTTCTCACTCTTTGGAACATCTACAACGATATTAGCTGTTGTTACACCTTCTGGTACAGTAAATTCAACTCTCATTCTTGTTGCTTTTTCACTATGCCATTTTAAACCTTCACCTACGTTAGTTCTCTTAGTAGCTCTAGTAATTGTACTTGTAGTAAGTTTTCCACCACAGTCAACACCTAAAGTAACATCTCTATCTCCATCTGATTTTACCCAAACTGAAGCTGTATAAGTTTTACCTGGAACTAATCCTTCAATTTCTTGAGAAATCTTAGCATCTTGTCCCTTTGAAGCTTCACCTGCATCACCATTTTCATCAAATTTATGAACATTCATTTCTGCCATTGATAAATATGCTCCAACAGCTTCGGTTCCTATTAATCTAACATGAGTTGCTTCTGTTTTAGCAAAGTTAATAGTTTTTAATTCAGAATCTCTGTCCCAAGTTCCTTCTGAAACCTTAGTAAAGTTTTCACCGTCAGTACTTACTTCTAATTGATACTTAAGTATCTTACCATTATCTCCAGATTGTCTTGGAAGGCAAGTAACCTTATCAATTGTATAGCTTCCACCTAAGTCTAAAGTTATACTTTGTGGAAGTGCTACTCCACTCCAGCTAGTATGCCATAATGTGCTTGCTGATCCATCTATAGCCATACTTGCTTCTTCACCTGGTTGACTATTAGAAGCAGTTGCAGTCATTTGTGATTGAGGGATTAAAGTTAAATCTGGTTTAACTTCACCTTGAATTACTAATGCATCATTACCTTTTCTTCTATCAACATTTTCGTTAACTATATTAATATGATCCATATTATCTGCAGTAGTTTCAACTTTCCAGCTATCTAAAGTTTGTGAATCAAATCCTGGATCTTTTATTAAGCTTCCTTCTCCCCATGAATCTATTCTGTTTTCATTAACTTTTTCTTGGAATACTACATATGGAGTATTTTTCTTAGCATCTATAGTTACTTTTCCGTCAACTACTGGAATTTCTTCTACAAATGTCTTTCCTAAATCTGATAATTCATATAACTTAATAGTTTCAGTTCCAGCCCAATCTACTGGTATATCCCATGTAGTTTCTCCACCATATGGATTCCAGTGGTAAACTTTGTTTTCTGGAGCTTCGTTTAATTGTTCCCATTTCCATGGAATGAATAACTTAGTTTTACCAATTCCTCTTTCATCTATAGTTTCATGCTCAGTTGATGCTATTAATCTACCATCTTGGTACATATTAATTACGCCATTTTCTCTTCTTGTTTCAAGACCATCGTTAAACTTAACGAATCCAGTAGTTCCATCATCTTCCCATTCTTGAATTTCAAAGTGTTGCATATATTTTGATGGTAGAGTTTGGTTATAGAATGTTTCTATTGCATAGAATCCTTCTACATCATGTCTAGTTCCCCATCCACCTGATAATGTATGCTTAGCTCCTTTTAATAAGTCGTCTGACATAAATACGTCTTGCTCTTGGTTTCTTATAAATCTTATAATCTTACTTTCATTTCCTCTGTTTGGATATGCAGGGTCTCCTCCCCAGTGAGTCCAAGCTGTTTGCTGCTCAAGTGGTCCATTAAACTCTGTAGCAAGCATCCAGTCATTTCCGTTTACTATTTCAGCTAATTCGTTAGCATTCCATCCATTTCCTGTATAAACGTCAACGTAAATCCATCCTAAATCAGGGTGATCTTCTTTAAGCATTCCAAATCTTCTAGCTAATTCTCCAGAAGTAACATCCTTCTTTTGATCTACATAGTAAGATTCATCCTTCCATCCCCAGCCTTTTCTAAATCCTGGTTGTAGATTGTCTACATCTAATTCAAATGCATCTAAATGATATTCTGTTGCATTAACGTGAACACCTATTTTAGCATTGTAATCCTTACCTATTTCAATTAACTTATTAAGGTCATCCTTACCACCTTGTCTTATACCAGTATGTCCACCGATATCAGCTATAACGTCATCATGACCTTCCCCTTGGTATCCTTTTTCAAGAACAAGTTGTCCAAATCCATCAGTGTAGTTAGATAACTTTTTAACCATATCTCCAGTTCTTAAGAATGGTGCTTGAGTTAATGATCCTATATTAAATGGAATATATGAGAAGCTGTTTCTTACATAATCCCCACCTTGAACTTCATTCATATTTTCTCTATAAAGGATAGCAGCATCTTGCCAGTTTACGTTTCCACTCTTATTTGTATCTCTAGCAACCATAATTTGTGACCATGGTAACTCTTCTGGTCCTCCAGGAACAACTCCATCATCTACCATAGTAAACTTAACAGTAGTTTCTCCATTAGCTAACCCTGCTTTTATAGCTTCTCCATATTCTTGACCAACACCAATCATATTAATTGTATCTTGGTTTCCTTGTTCTGGAACTGCTCCATCTGCATTGTTAATACAAATAACAAATGATGCACCAGCTGCTTGAGCATTTTTAGCCTTATCAACGAATGTATGAGTTCCTCTATCTACGATAGCAACTTTACCTGTTAAATCTTTTCCTTCAAAGTCTTCAACTCCACCTAATCCACAATAAACAGCTTCATATTCTTTATTTAAGAATTTCTTAATATCTGTTTCATTAGATTTAATTGCTTGATTTACTCCTGTAGTTGCTACACCTGCTACAGTACCAGTTAACTTAGGTGCACTTGCAGCATTTAATGATTCTCTATAAGTCCAAGTACCATTAGCAATACTTGCTTGCTTGTACCCTGATTTGTTAGCTATATCGATAATAGCTCTGTTTCCACCTTCTATAACATTATTATTAATAGCTATAGCAAATTTATCATCATTAATTATTCCATAAGTTTTGTTGTATGATCCAACTTTAGCTTCTTCTACTGATTTGAATTCTTCTCTAATATTATTCCAATCTCCAGTAGTTAATACTCCTGCAATTTGAGCATTATTAGTACTCTTTACAGATGCTAAGCTATGACCTGGGAAGTTTATACTTCTAACCTTGTAGCTTTCACCTTCATTAATTTCAGTAACTTCCATTTTTAATACATTATTTTCAACTAATGACATCTTTAATTTCATTACTAAATCTAAATCTTTAAATGTCATTGTGTAATTAGCTGTTTTATCATCAACTTGCTCAAATGCAACTTCTGGAATATAACTTTCTCCATTTAATTCAACAATATATAATTGCTCTTCTTCACCTGATAATATTTCTCCATCTGACCATTCATATCTTATAACTCTTGGGAAGTTATTATCTAAAACTACAGCCATATCTTCTGATTGTAATTTCTTTTCTTCAACTACAGTTTCAGGTGGAATTAAAGTTCCATCTTCTGGATCTGGTTTAACAGTTACATTTGCAACTACTTTTGTACCAGCTCTTAATATTGTACCTGTTGCTTGGAATGAACCTTCTTTAGCATAATCCTCCTTTGCTATAAAGTCCCAAACAACTTCTTCTGTACCTGTAGTTCCATCTGCATAAGTAACCTTAACCTTATTAGGTAATGATGGTTTTAATCTTACATAAGTTTCAACATTTACTTCTTCTACAGCATCTATTTCTTTATCATTTACTATTACTGTTCCAACTGGACCAATCTTAAAGTGGTCTACATATGAATCATTTTTTCCATACCAAGTTTTAAATCCAATACCATAACTTGAATTTACAGGAATATCTTCTGTAACAGTCATAGAATGTATTTGTTCTCCATCTAAAAGAACATCTATTTGTTTACCTACAAATCTAACTTGTAATTTATACTCTTGTCCCTTTACAATTGAAGGTCCTGAGAAAGTTGTATTTCCAATCTTCCATGTTCCATTTAAGTCATAACCAACAAATAAGTGAGCTCCATCTGTTTGAGGTCTTAAAACAAAACCAAATCTACCAGCCCCTGCTGAGTCATCTCCATCAACCTTAAATACCATTTCTGCTTCACCATCTTTAATTTGTGGTGCATTTTGGTCAAAGAATACAAACTCATTACCACCAGCTGTGTTTCTAGAAACTTTTAGCCAACCATTTTCAACTTCATGAGTTCCAGATCCTTTAAGAGTTTTCCAATCTGTCTTTTCTGTTCCATCGAAAAGTACAGTATATACCTCATCACTTATAGGTTGTACATTTTCTGCAATTGTTTTTGTGCTTCCAACATTGTTTAAGCCATCACCATTAGCAAATACTGGCATTGTTGATGCAACTTGTGTTAATAAAACAACACTTGCTACTAATGCAACTAATTTTTTATTCATTGTCTTTTTTCTTGGATTCATTCAACATTTCCCCCTTATCTCTTTAAAAAAGTAAAAGATAACTCTTTCACCATTACCCTAATTTTACCTTTTAAGTAAACTTTTACACAATAAATATATTGGTTATAAATGTAAAAATATTGTTATTTTTACAAATAAACCTTATTTTTATAGGGATTTTATTAAAAGTATCAAAATATTTTACGTTAATTTTACATTTTTATCTTTTATGAAAATTTCTTTTATCAATAATTAATACTCTAATTTAAAATATTTTATATAACTCTCTCTCCTTAAACTACCGGTACAAATTTAACTATAAAACTACCTAGGCTTTTTAAATTATTAAATTTATTAAAACAAATCAAAGAGGAAGTTCATCTCTGAACTTCCCATTATTTAAAATAATTATTTTTTATTTACTAGTTCTTACATTTATAGATACAGGTTTTGAAATTTCTCCATTAGAATATTTAGCTACAACCTTAAATCCATAAATTGAGTTGCTCTTTAATCCTTCAGCTGTATAGCTTGTAGCATCATTTACTTCTGCTACTACCTTACCATCTTTATAGATAGTATATCCTTCTAATCCAACTGTTTCACTTGGTGCATTCCAAGTTAAGCTTACTGAATTTGAAGTTACTTCTGAAGCCTTTAAGTTACTTGGCTTAGAAACAACTATATCTTGTGGAGTTAAATCCTTGATATATAAATCATCTAAAACTAACTCATCAAACCCATAAGCTTTTTCAAATGCTAAATAGTAATCACTAGCATTTCCAGTTGTAAACTCAAATTTATAATCTTTAACTTCTCTGCTGTAGGCTGGTCCATCTTCTGGTCTTCCTTCAACATTACCTGGAGTTAAAGTATGCTTAAATAAGTTTCCATCAGTTTTTGATTTTATTGCTACAGAATATAAATTGTCTAATTTATTAGTATATTTAAACCCTATTTCATATTTTGTATTAGGTTTTAATTGTAATGTTGATTCATCAGTTAATAGCATTTCACCAGTTGTTCCTTCTTGTTGGTTAGTTTTTAATGAGAATCTATCATTAATTACCCAGTTCATATATTGTCCACCAGCAGGATTCTTTTCTGCATAGTGAGTTCTATTATCTGTTCCAAGGTTTTGTCCCATATATAATGGTCCATGTCCTTCATCTACGTTTTCAAAGTCTTCAAATAATACATATCCGTCTCTATTAGTTTTTTCTGAATTTAGAGGATTTGTCCAAATTCTAAAATCATCAACTAATACTCTTGATCCCTCTTCATTATTTGAAACTTCTAAATAAAGTTTTGCAGTATCTACACCTTCTGGTACAGTAAATTCAACTCTCATTCTAGTTGCTTTTTCACCATGCCATTTTAAACCTTCACCTACATTAGTTCTAGTTGTAGCTCTAGTAATTTTGCTTGTAGCGTTCTTACCACCACAATTAACACCTAAAGTTACATCTCTATCGGCATCTGATTTTACCCAAACTGAAGCAGTATAAGTTTTTCCTGGAATTAATCCTGTAATTTCTTGAGCAAGTTTAGCATCTGCTCCATTATTACCTTCAATTACTACAGCATCATTTCCTTTTCTTCTTTCTACATTTTCATTTACTATCTTAATATGATCTGTATTAGAAGCTGTTGTTGTAACTTCCCAATTTTCTAAAGTTTGTGAATCAAATCCAGGGTCATTAATTAACGTTCCTTCTCCCCATGAATCAATTCTATTTTCGTTAACTTTTTCTTGGAATACTACATATGGAGTATTTTGTTTAGCATCTATAGTTACTTTTCCATTTATTACTTGGATT
The DNA here is from genome assembly GCF_051654825.1 of Clostridium sp. GTDB lineage: Bacteria > Bacillota > Clostridia > Clostridiales > Clostridiaceae > Clostridium. The sequence goes on along the minus strand of NZ_JBOFYU010000232.1, from coordinate 10,299 downwards.
TCTTCTACAAATGTTTTACCTAAATCTGATAATTCATATAACTTAATAGTTTCTGTTCCAGCCCATTCTTTAGGTAAATCCCATGTAGTTTCTCCACCATATGGATTCCAGTGGTAAACTTTATTTTCTGGAGCTTCATTTAATTGTTCCCATTTCCATGGCATAAATAATGTTGTTTTACCAATTCCTCTTTCATCTATAGTTGAGTGATCTGTTGATGCTATTAAATTACCATCTTGGTACATATTAATTACACCATTTTCTCTTCTTGTTTCAAGACCATCGTTAAATTTAACGAATCCTGTAGTTCCGTCATCTTCCCATTCTTGAATTTCGAAGTGTTGCATATATTTTGATGGTAAAGTTTGATTGTAGAATGTTTCTATAGCATAGAACCCTTCAACATCATGTCTAGTTCCCCATCCACCTGATAATGTATGCTTAGCTCCTTTTAATAAGTCATCTGACATAAATACATCTTGCTCTTGGTTTCTTATAAACCTTATAATCTTACTTTCATTTCCTCTGTTTGGATATGCAGGGTCTCCTCCCCAGTGAGTCCAAGCTGTTTGTTGCTCAAGTGGTCCATTAAACTCTGTAGCAAGCATCCAATCATTTCCGTTTATAATTTCTGCTAATTCATTAGCATTCCATCCGTTTCCTGTATAAACATCAACATAAACCCATCCTAAATCAGGGTGATCTTCCTTAAGCATTCCAAATCTTCTAGCCAATTCACCAGTTGTAACATCTTTCTTTTGATCTACATAGTAAGATTCATCTTTCCATCCCCAACCTTTTCTAAATCCTGGTTGTAGGTTATTAACATCTAATTCAAATGCATCTAAATGATATTCTGTTGCATTAACGTGAACACCTATTTTAGCATTGTAATCCTTACCTATTTCTATTAATTTATTAAGATCATCCTTACCACCTTGTCTTATACCAGTATGTCCCCCGATATCAGCTATAACGTCATCATGACCTTCACCTTGATATCCTTTTTCAAGAACAAGTTGTCCAAATCCATCAGTGTAATTAGATAACTTTTTAACCATATCTCCAGTTCTTAAGAATGGTGATTGAGCTAATGAGCCAATGTTAAATGGAATATATGAGAAGCTATTTCTTACATAATCAGCTCCTTGAACCTCATCCATATTTTCTCTATAAATAATAGCAGCATCTTGCCATGTTACTCTACCATTACTATTTGTATCTCTAGCTATCATTACTTCTGACCAAGGTAATTCTTCTGGTCCTCCTGGAACAACATCAGCATTACTTTCTTCAGCCTTAAAAGATACCTTTATAGTATTTTCAGCACTTAATTGTTCTTTAATACTATCTCCAAGTCTTTGATCTATACCAATGACATTTGCTCCATCTTGGAATCCTTGTTCTGGAATTAATCCTTCTTGATTATTTATCATAACAAGGAATTCTGCTCCAGCTTCCATAGCAAACTTAGCCTTATCTACTAAAGCGTAAGTTCCTCTATCAACTAATGCTACTTTACCAGTTAAATCTTTTCCTGCATAATCTTCTTTTGCACCTAATCCACAGTAAACAGCTTCAAATTCTTTACCCATTGAATCTTTTATATCTATTTCACTATTTACAATTACTTGATTAGCTCCTGAAACATCTACTGTACCAATCTTACCAGTAAACGTTGGTGTATTTACTGAATTTGATGATTCTCTATAAGTCCAAGTACCATTAGATATACCTGCTTGCTTATATCCATCTCTTCCTGATACATTAATTACAGCTCTATTTCCACCTTCAATTACATTATTGTCAACTGCTATAGCAAATTTATCATCATTTATAATTGCATAAGTTTTTTTATGATCTCTTATTTTTGCATCTTGAACAGAAATAAATTCTTCTTTAATATTATTCCAGTCACCAACAGTTAATACAGATGATATTTGTCCATTTTCATTACTTTTAACAGAAGCTAAGCTATGACCTGGGAAGCTTATTGTTCTAACTTTGTAAGAACCTTCCTCATCTATATTAGTTACTTCCATTCTTAGTTTATTATCATCAGTTACTGATAATCTTAAATTCATTACTAAGTCTAATGAATCAAAAGTCATTTTATAATCAGCAGTTTTATCGTCTACTGCAGTAAATTCAACTGATGGAATATATTTAGTTCCATTTAGCTCAACTAAATATAATTGTTCTTCTTCACCATTTAATATTTCACCATCAGACCATTCATATCTTATAACTCTTGGGAAGTTATTGTCTAATACTACAGTCATATCTCCAGATTGAATAGTTTTTTCTTCAACTACAGTTACAGGAGGAATTAAAGTTCCATCTTCAGGATCTGCTTTTACAGTTACATTAGCTGTAACTCTTGTTTCTCTTCCCTCTATAGTTCCATAAGTTTCAAAAGTACCTTCATTTGCATATAAATCTCTTGATACATAATCCCAATTTACTACTTCTTGACCTAAAGTACCATCTTCATAAGTAACTCCAACTTTTGCTGGTAATTTAGGAGCTAATCTTACAAAAGTTTCAGCAGATACTTCATTAACTTCTTGTATTGGTTTCTTTGGTAATTCTTCATCTAATGATCCGACTGGTCCTACTCTAAAGTAATCTACATATGAATCATTATTTCCATACCAAGTTTTAAATCCTACACCATAGCTTGAATCTACTGGCATTCCAGTTAAGTCAACATTTTCACTAAATACTTGCTCATCATTTACCCAAACTGTAATTTTCTTTCCTTCAAATCTAACTTTTAATTTATATTCTTGTCCTTTTTCTAAGCTAGGACCTGAAAAATCTTTATTATTGTTCTTTGTACCTATTCTCCAGTTTCCACCTAAATCATATCCTACAAATAGGTAGTTTCCATCATTTTGAGGTCTTAATACAAACCCAAATCTTCCTGCTCCTCTTGAATCATCACCATCAACCTTAAATACCATTTCGGCTTCACCATCTTTAAATTGTGGTGCATTTTGATCAAAGAATGTAAATTCATTATTTACAGAGGCATCTCTTGTAACTTTTAGCCATCCATCTTCTACTGCATGTGTTCCTTCTCCTATTAGATCCTTCCAATCTGTCTTTTCTGTTCCATCAAATAGTACAGTGTATACTTCATCATTAACTGCATCTACATTAGTTGCTATTGTTTTAGTAGATCCTACGTTATTTAACCCATCACCATTTGCAAATACAGGCATTGTAGATGCAACTTGAGTTAGTAGTACTACGCTAGCTACTAACGCTACTAGTTTTTTATTTACTGTCTTTTTTCTTGGATTCATTAGCTATTCCCCCTCATGTCTTTTGAATAAGTAAATTTATTCCACTTATTAATGTCATTTTACATAAAAGTAAACATTTTCACAATAATTATATTGTTATTTATTGTAATTATATTGTTTTTGCACCATTTTATACAAATTATAGATATTTTATCTTATTTTGAGGTGATAGATATAACATTTTAGATGATGTTTATTTTAAATGTTATATTTAAGTAAAAAACTTGTATAATAAATTTTCTAATGATATTATAATCTAATGTTAGGAGGGTGATTGATGACAAAAGATATGACAACTGGTAGTCCAGTAAAATTAATATTAACTTTTTCTATACCACTATTAATAGGAAATATTTTTCAACAATTTTATAGTATGGTTGATACTATTATAGTTGGTAGATTTCTTGGAGTACAAGCTCTTGCTGCTGTTGGAGCAACAGGTTCCCTATCATTTTTAGTAATAGGATTTATTATAGGTTTAACAGGAGGCTTTTCTGTTTTAGTAGCACAAAGGTTTGGTGCAAATGATGATGAAGGTCTTAAAAAGGCAGTTGCTAACTCTATAATACTTTCAGCTATAATGACAGTTATAATAACAGTTTTAAGTGTATTGTTAGCTAAACCACTACTTACTTTAATGAATACTCCAGCAGACATTATAAACGATGCTACTTCATATATAAAAATTATATATGGTGGGTCAGTGGCTGCTATTTTTTATAATATGATTTCTAGCATACTAAGATCTGTTGGTGATAGTAAGACACCACTTTACTTTTTAATTATTTCTTCTATTTTAAATATAATATTAGATATAGTATTTATTGTAAACTTCTCCATGGGCGTAGCTGGAGCTGCATATGCAACTGTAGTTTCACAAGGTTTATCAGCAATTTTATGTTTAATTTACGTTTATAAAAAGTTCCCAATACTTAAATTAGAAAAAAAACATTGGAAAATTAAGAAAAGTTATATTAGCAGACAATTACGTATTGGTATTCCAATGGCATTACAGTTTTCTATAACAGCAATGGGAGTTATGGTTCTACAAGCAGCATTAAATATTTTTGGTTCAACTGTTATAGCCGCATACACTGCCGCTTCAAAGGTAGAACAACTATTAATGCAACCTTCAATTACATTTGGAGTTACTATGGCTACATACTCAGCCCAAAACTTAGGTGCTGGAAAAATACACCGTATAAAAGAGGGTGTAAAGAAATGTACAATTATATGTATAGTTACAAGTATTATTGCTAGTATAATAATGATATTATTTGGAGGATCATTTACAAAATTATTCTTAAGTGATAGTGATCCATCAGTTATTGCTTATGCAAGACAATACTTAAATACAGTTTCACTCTTCTTTATACCTTTAGGTTTAATATTTATTTATAGAAATACTCTTCAAGGTATTGGTGAAAGCTTTATTCCTATGATGGCAGGTGTTGCAGAGTTAGTTGCAAGAGCTATAGTTGCCTTTACACTACCTGCTTTAATAGGTTTTACTGGAATTTGTCTAGCTGGACCTTTTGCATGGCTCGCTGCAGCTATTCCTTTAGGAATTGCTTACTTTATAAAGATAAATAAAATTAAAACTGATAAAGCTTTATAAAAAAGTTAATAATAAAAGCTCATAGAGAGATTAAATCTTTCTATGAGCTTTCTTTTTATATAGTTACTTTATAATGCTTCTGTTGCCTTTTGAATTTGCATTAATGATTTATATATCTTTTCTGAGTCATCATTTAATACTCGATTAAAAATCTCTAGCTTGTCTAATCCATCTTCAAATATATATGCTATTTCACTTAAACTATATTTAATAGTACTTCCTGTAACATCCTCTAGAATTATTGTATTACCAGTATCATTAGATGAAATCGACTTCAACGTAGTCGAATTTAAATTATACTCTTTATTTTTAAATTCCACTAGTAATTCTACAGCTTCATTAGCTAAATTTTTCATTGTTCTAAGTTTGTCCATTTTGCACCCCCGAGTTTTAATTCTATTTAAATCATTATTATATTTACAAGTGATATTATATACTAAAACGTTTAAATAACTTGTCGAAATCAGTCGCTAGTTATTAGGAAATTTATGCTATTTATTTTATTTCTTTCTATTATTATTCTCCATAGATTTTATTAATTACATCAAAATCCTATAAGATACTGTTATTTTTATAGAGTTTATTAAATTTACCAATAAATAAGAGGCACAATTTTAAATTATACCTCTTATTTTTTCTATTAAATTATAATTATCTTGTACTTATTTTTAAAATCATGATTTTTTTATTTAGTAGTTCTAACATTTATGGATTGTGGTTTTGACTCTTCTCCATTTGAATACTTGGCTGTTACCTTTAATCCATAAATAGTATTAGCTTTTAATCCATCTACTGTTGCTTCTGTAGTTCCTGCTGGTACAGTTGTTAGTACCTTACCATCCTTATAAATTACATATTCAACTAATCCATGAGTATATACTGGTGCTGACCAAGTAAATGATACTTGTGAATTAGTAATTGATGTTGCTTTTAAATCAGAAACCTTTGAAACTACTATTTCTGCAGCTACTAATCCTTTAATAGCATCTTCAATATTAGTAATTGCATTAGTGACATCTTCATCAGTAGCATTTTCATCTATTAATACAACCTTTGCATCTTCTATAGCTTTTTCTAATATAGCAAAGCTTTCTAAAGTATAATCATCTTTAACAATAGCTTCAGCATTATTTATTGCTTCAGTTAACTTAGTCTTATCTACTTCTGAAGATTCTACTTCTTGTCCATAGAATTTAAGTTCAGCAACACTTGCATATTTGTTATTAGTATCACCAAGTGTTTCAAGAGCTGTAAATCTTAAATACTTAGCTTCAACTCCATTAAATCTTATAGGATTATAACCTCTATCCTCTAAAGCGCTTCCAGCATCATTAACCTTTAAATAACCTACTCTTGATTCTGTCCAATTTTCATTATCTAAGCTTGTTTCAATCATATACTTAGTAACATGTCCATTTCTACTACTTTGTCTTGGAAGATAGTCTACTTGATTTAACTTATACACCTCATCTAATTCAATAGTAATAGAAACTGGCAACTTATTACTTGCTTGATATCCAGAATGCCAAATAGATCCTTCATCACCATCTACTGCATTTTCAGGATAATCACTATCTGCATAGTTAGTTGCATGAATTGCAGTTAATTTATTAAAATCAATTACATCCTCTTGTACTGATGAACGTTCTTTTAATCCATTTATTTTATTTCTTACATCTACAATACATCTACTTACTTCAAGCTCTGTAGCTTCAATATTATTTAAAATTTCCTCAGCTGCTTTTAAACTATTTACTAAAGCATCATAAGTTTCCTTAGTATATATTTCATTTAATTTTGCAGCTTCTTTTCCTTCATTTATTATTTTAACTAAGCCAGTCTTGTCTACACCTTCACCAACAGTAATAGATTTTTTAACAGTAAACTTACCATTAGCTGTTGTTGCTGTAATATTTGTAGTTCCTGCCTTAATTCCTCTTAAATAGTAATTAACAGTATCTCCACTATCTACACGAACAACTTCAACTACGTCTGGATTTTCTGAATGAATTCTATAATATCCACTATTTGAATCTTCTGGAGTCACCTTTGCAGAAATTGGTGTAATCTTATTTTGATATAAAGTTATATCTTCATTAGAAGTAAATTGAATTCCATCTGCTTCTTTTCCCTTTTTCTCATAGAATTCTATTTCATTAATAGCTAAAGTATTCTTATCTTTATGTGACTCTAATGCAGTAATTACTACTTTATCAAATACTTTACCTTCTAAATTAAATATAGTTTTACCTGTTGAAATATTAGCAATTTCACCTAATTCAGTTTTTACTCCATTTAAATAACCTACTGCTTTTACTTTCTTCATAGCAGCAATATTTATAGTTCCACTTGAATTCATTCTATTATAAATAGTAATATTATCAAGTTCTTTTGGTTCATTAAACTCAAATGTCATTTCAAATGGAAGAGTTCCTTTATCAGCTTGGTCTGGTGTAAATACCCACTTTAAGTCCATACGAGATGAATCATCACTACTTGTTGTTCCATCTATTAACTTATTTAATCCCATTCCAGTTTGTAATTGAGTTTCGTCACCTGATACCTTTATATCTTCCTTTGCTACCTTACTAGTTGAAGGCTTACCTTGTGGTAATTCAGAATCAACATCTACTATTTTAGCTATTGCTTCCTTAGATGTCATCTTACTATCTACAAGCATAGCATGAGTAGCTTCTAAATCAAAAGTTACATCTGATTTAGCTTTAAGAGTTATTCTTGATACAGGTTCTGTTCCACTTATTTTTGGCTTATTTCCTACATTCGTAAATACGGAATATACAGCTTGACTACCATCACTATGAACTCTTACCTTTGATAGGTTATCCATTTCTGCTGTTGTAACAGTTCCTTCTGCCTTAACAAACTCATATTTATTTATATCTAATGGTATTTCTACACTAAATGCATTTACATCTGAAAGGCCAGTACCTACTACATCTACAGTAAATGTTTCACCAGCTTTAATTTCTGTTTTACTTGGTACAAGCATTAATTCTCCTGTAAATTTATTAGTTGTTGGTTTTACTCCACCCTCTAATTGTGATGCTACATATGCAATATCATAAGCATCTATTATTCCATTACCATTTAAATCTGCAGCTGATACATAATCCCAGTCTGCATCTACTGTAGTTAATCCTGTATAGTTTTGAAGGAATACTAAATCTCCTTCTTCAATAGTTCCCGAATTATTCCAGTCACCTACAAGCTTCCCTGATGTTCCATCTACTTTATAAGGTCTAAATTCTCTCATTGTAAAGAAGTTACCAATTGATTCCTTTGCAATTATCTTAAAGTAACGAGCTTTTATAGGCTTATCAAATTCAATTGTATTTGCTTTACCATAAAGATCAAATTGAGGTAGCCCTGTTCCAGCTACATTGCTATATACCTTTTCGTAGTTTATTCCATCTAAGCTACTATAAACTTCAGCTCTTTTAACAGTACCATTTCCGTAGTTTCTAAATAATAAATCTAATTTTTCTATTTCATAAGCCATTTTCATATCAAATATTACTGGCTTATCAATTGCATTTCCTGCTGAGTGGAAATCTGATGTTTCATCTCCATCTACTGCTTTATCAGGTGATGAACTACCGTAGTGTCCTTCTTTCCATATTACTTCCATACCCTTTGGAACATTTCTATATGGATCTAGTGAAGTTCTTGGAGATAATACTTCACTCCACTCAGAATATCCGTCTTTATTTATGGATCTAACTCTATAATTGTAAACAGAATCATATTCTAACCCTATATGCTTATAGTTAGGTTCTGTAATTCCTTTAAATATAGTGCCATCTATTTCAACTTCATATCCTGTTGCACCTTCTACAGCATCCCAAGCTAAATCTATAGTTGTTGGAGTTATTAACTCTTCAGGTGCTCTTAAATTTGCAGGAGCACTTAAATTTTCATTAATTTCATTTTTACCAATATCTTGTGTGTTTACAAAATCCTTAACTGTTAACTCAACTTCATTTTTAGTGACGTCTGTTTTATCAACCTTAACATAAACCTTTGGAGTTGTATTCATTTCAACATTAGCAAACTCAGATCCTTCAGTTGCATACTTATTTAAGTTTGGAGTTTGGTCATAGAAGTACATATTAGTTCCTGCATTGTACTCTTCTAATGACTTAGCTTCAGTAAGGGCTACATCACTTCCTCCAACTTTTACTCCTAATTCTGATGGTTTTTCGCTTACGTTAACCACAAATTCAGTAGTTCTTTCAGTAACTATTCCATCATAGCTTCCAGTTAATAAACCAGTACTAATAACAGCAGTTCCTTTTCCTGTTTTTGGAGCAGAAGAAGTAACTAAAGTTGTTGCTGACTTACCATCTTTATAATCAGTAGTTAAACCATCATCTTCATAAACTTCAAAACTTGTATCACCACTTGGATAAACTTCAAATTTACGTTCTTCAGAATTTATCGTTTCTGGAGTATTATTTTCATTTGCCATTGGAATAATTGCCCCATTCTTTATGAATAAAGGTAATTTCCATACTGGTGCTTCAAAATTATTTATTACTCCTCCACCTCTATAATGTTCTCCTGTAAAGTAATCTATCCAAATTTGATCTTCATCTGGAAGATAAATATCATTTCTTATATCATTACCTTGAGTATCTGATGCAGTATTTTGATATATTGGGGCAACTAACATATTTTCTCCCCACATATATTGATACTCTGTAGCCGTTCCATAAGTATATGCATTTGGATATTCAAGCATCATTGCTCTTACCATTGGCATACCGTTAGTAGTAGCTTCATTAGCAATACTATAAATATAAGGCATCATTTCGCCCTTTAATTTTAAATACATTCTATTTATTGAAGTATATGGTTCACCAAATACATAAGGATTCTTAGCATTGCTTCCCCATCCATCCATATCTAATTGAAGTGGCGTAAATGCCTTCCATTGAAAATCACGAGTTTGAATTATTGGTTTATTACCACCAAATATACCATCCATATCTGATCCTACATTTGGATTACCAGATAAACCTGTTCCAATATAAGTAGGAATATGGAATCTAATATACTCCCAATCTCCACCATATTGATCTCCTGACCATAATGTTGAGTATCTTTGAGTTCCTGCCCAACCATCAACAGCTACAACATAAGGTCTCGCCTTATCCTTTGAATTCTTTTCAATACCTTCTGCAGCTTGTCTAACTGAGTTAAGAGCAAATGAATATCCAGCCCCTACCCATGCAACGTCAGTTTTAACAGCATTTGTTCCAGCAACTCCAACTTCCTTATCAATATCTCTTTCTAAGTAAGCTGCTTGATTACCAGTAGGCTTTAATTGACTTTGTGTCCAAAGACCGG